>JAOTSA010000161.1 GCA_030247515.1 Sulfurimonas sp.
AGATGAGGCATTTAAGCTGGTGCCACCTAATTTTGAGATTTCATCATTGAGGATTTAATATGAAGCAAGTAAAAAAGACGGTATATGCAGACCAAAACTTTACAAATTTTGTCAAAGAGATAAAAAGTAAGATACTCTCTTCCCAGTATGAAGCACTCAAAGCCGTAAATAAAGAGCTTATAAATCTTTATTGGGATATTGGTAAAAATATAGTTGAAAAACAAGAAGAGTTTGGCTGGGGAAAATCTGTTGTCAAAAATCTTTCAGAGGAATTACAAAAAGAGTTCATAGGGATGAATGGGTTTAGCCAAAGAAACCTATGGAATATGCGAACTTTCTACATTGAGTATAAAGACAATACAAAACTGCAGGCATTGACTGCACAAATTGGCTGGACGCATAATGTAGTTATTTTTCAAAAAGCTAAAAATGAGTTAGAGAGAGAATTTTATATCAAAATGGTTATTAAATTTGGTTGGACTTACAGAGTTTTGGACAATCATATTGATAATAAATCTTATGAAAAATATCTTTTAAATCAAACAAACTTTGATAATACAGTAGTAAAAAAATACAAACACCAAGCAAAGTTGGCTCTAAAGGATGAATATAATTTTGATTTTTTAGAACTATCCGATGAACATAGTGAGCATCAGCTAGAAATAGGACTTATAAATAAAATAAGAGAATTTTTAGCTCAAATGGGTACTGATTTTGCATTTTTGGGGAATCAATATAAACTAGAAGTGGATGATGAAGAGTACTTTATAGATTTACTTTTGTACCATAGAAGATTAAAATCTCTTATAGCAATAGAGCTAAAAGTAGGTAAATTTAAACCTGAGTATGCGGGAAAAATGAATTTTTATCTTTCAGTACTTAACGATAAGATTAAACTACCAGATAAAAATCCGTCTATTGGTATAATAATCTGCAAAGAGAAAAAACGAACAACCGTGGAGTATGCTTTAAAAGACAGCAATCAGCCTATCGGTGTGGCAACTTATAAACTTACCGAATCTTTGCCGAGCGAATTTAAAGATTTGCTACCAACCCCTATTGAAATAAGTCAAAGGTTGGAAAATTTGCTTGAAAGTGAAAAAGAAGATGACTAAACGAAAAATCTGCATAGTAACGGGCACGAGGGCGGAGTATGGTTTGCTTTATTGGCTCATGAGAGAGATAGAAGCTGATGATGCACTTGAGCTTCAAATCATAGTAACGGGTATGCACCTAAGTCCTGAATTTGGTTTGACTTACAGAGAGATTGAAAAGGAGTTTAAGATTGATAAAAAGATAGAGATGCTTTTATCTAGTGATACGTCAGTAGGTATCTCAAAATCTATGGGACTTGCCCAGATAAGTTTTGCAGAGGCTTACGAGGATCTTAAACCTGATATAGTGGTAGTTTTGGGAGATAGATATGAGATATTTTCTGCCACAAGTGCCGCTATGATTGCCCGTATTCCTATCGCACATATTCATGGAGGAGAGACGACCGAAGGTGCTTTTGACGAATCAATCCGTCATAGTATTACCAAAATGAGCCACTTGCACTTTAGCGCAACTGATGAGTATCGCAACAGAGTTATTCAGCTTGGCGAACACCCAAATAGAGTTTTTAATGTCGGCGGAATGGGGATTGAAAATATCAAAAGATTGAAACTTTTAGGCAAAGAAGAGTTTGAAAAATCAATCGATTTTAAACTAAATGATAAAAATATTTTAGTCACATTTCACCCAGTTACACTAGAAAACTCTACCGCAAAAGAGCAATTTGCAACGCTTCTTGATGCCATTGATGAACTCAAAAATACAAACATAATCTTTACAAAAGCAAACAGCGACACAGATGGCAGAGTTATAAATCAGATGATAGATGAGTATGTAACTAAAAACTCTCATAAAGCTATCGGTTTTATCTCGCTTGGACAACTGCGATATCTAAGTGCTTTGCAGTTTGTCGATGCAATGGTAGGCAATAGTTCCAGCGGACTTGCGGAAGCTCCGAGTTTTCAAATCGGCACTATAGATATAGGCGAGAGACAAAAAGGGCGTATAAAAGCTAAAAGCGTTATAGAGTGTGAACCAAACAAACAGAGCATAAAAAAGGCATTTGAAAAACTTTACTCAGACGAATTTCAAAACTCTTAACA
>JAOTSA010000162.1 GCA_030247515.1 Sulfurimonas sp.
TCTTGGAATATTGCACTTTTAGCACTTAATGCATGCTTTGAGGGTGTTAAATTATTGACCCCTTTTGTACCGCTATAGATTAAAACACAATCATGACGCAAATCATCATCATGCTTTACACTAAGCCTCACACTCCCATTGGCTGATGTCACACTTACTATCTCGCCCTCTCTAAACCCTAAAGAACTATGCAGATAGACACTCTCTTGGCGATAAAATTGCGAGTTTAAACTTGTAAGGCTTTTACGTGTTATGAGATACATCCCCTCACTCTCATCTACCCTTGACTCAATCTCATCAAGAAAAACAAATTCACCATCTTTTGTGTCAAAACCATCTCTGTATGGTATCTCTTCCCTTTTATCAACATAGCGCAAACCATCTATCTTTTGCACGGCAAAACTTTTAAAATGGTTTATATAAAACTCTTCACTCTCCAAAGAGATTCCAAATGCAACACATAAATACGCACTCAAATCATACTCACTAATCCCCTCATCCGTGTGCGCCATCTTTGGCATAAAGGAGATTCTGTTGTGAGAGTAGGATGTTCTTACATCATCTTTATATAAAAAGCTTTTTGCAGGGATAACAAGGTCAGCCATCTCACTTGTCTCATTCTCAAAAAGTCCAAAATAGACAATATTTTTCACCCCCTCCATCGACGCTCTTACTCGATTTGAGTCTGGCATCTGAGAGAGCGGGTTTGCACCTTGTACAAAAACTGTCTCAAAACTGCTAAACTCAGTAAGAACTTTTGATACTCTTTTGCTTTTTGTATAAAAAGGGGAGATGATATTTGCTCTTGAAGCACCGAGATAACTCACACCACACCCCTCCTTGCCAAAAAGCCCAAGCATTGCGGCAAGAGCGTCAATAGAGCGCATGACATCTGCACCGTCATGATATTTTTGGATACCGACACCGCAGACAAAAGCTACTCTTTTATCTTTTACAAGTCTCAAAAAGTCTCCAAGTTGTCCAAGAGAGACATCTATCTGTTCCAAAACTGATTTTATGCGCAGGTTTTGTGTCAACTCATAGTACTCTTCATAACCACTTGCATGCTTCTCTAAAAACTCCTTATCATACCCGCCCTCGATATGTAAAAAACGGGCAAGCAACATCGCCAAAAACTGGTCAGTATGCGGCTTAAGCTGGATATGCAAATCAGCCATTTTTGCTATTTGCGTCCTTATGGGGTCGATAACAATAATAGTTTTGCCCTTGACGAGAGGAAGAAGGTGACTTGAGGTAGTATGCGGATTTCTGCCCCAAAAAACAACTACTTCTGATTTTGCGACTTCATGGATAGGCATAGTTTTGTTGCTGCCTCTACCCTCCACAACTCCCGCTTCACCTGCTCCATCACACAAACTACCCTCTGTCAAAGTAGCACCGTATGAAGCAAAAAAATGATCCGTCACCTCTTGCATTAGTGCAAAATTTCCACTTCCACGATAGTGAAGTATCTTGTTTTTTGCAGTTGTCTCTATCATCCACTTGAGCTTTTCAAGTGCTATATCAAGAGAGATTTCTTCCCCTTTATATCTAGGAGTTTGGATAGTTACATGCTTTTTGTAGTGGTTGAGATGGGGACATAAAAAACCTTGGGTATGACCCTCTTTTACCCCTTTTAGCTTATGGTTATCAAAAAGTATCTCACATGCATCATAACAATCAAGCGGACATGCAGTTTTATTACTCATCTCTCAACTCCACTTTTACCAGTTTTGAAAAAAGTTCTGGCGCATCAGTGATGATTTGTGCCATGTACTTGGAGATATTTTTTCCATCAGCGATACGCAACAATCTTGAAATCTTATAACGGCTCTTCTCTCCATCGATATAGACAACTTTTTTTTGTGCATTAGCAACATCAGGTTCATCAAGATAGAGTACCAATTTTGCTTTTGAGACATCAGCTATCTTTGCAAGCGGTGTCGCCATGTTTACCACCTGCCCTGGCTTTACAAGCATCTCATAGAGAACAAAATTTTTCGCAATTAAATTTTTATCCTCGATGCTTCGTTGTAACTGTGTCTCTCTTAATTTGAGATCTGTAATTTGGATTTTTAAATTTTGAATCTCTTTTCTTGTGCTTAAATAGAGATTTTCGCTTGATATCAAATCATAAAATTCTCTATC
>JAOTSA010000028.1 GCA_030247515.1 Sulfurimonas sp.
ACTAATGGTCCTACAGCACCATAAAGACGTCTATAACGACGTTTTTTTTCTTCCTTAGGGAGCCTGTAAACATTCCAGTCATGGATATATGCACTGTTAATTACAATGCCTTCTGCTTCACAGCGGAATGACTGCTTATCTTGTCCAAAAAACACTGCTTTATTGTGGGATTGATAGGAACGAGACAAAATTTGTGTTGCAACTGGTACTCCATTGGTAGCTATAACTATTTTTAGATGGTCTGTATCAGAAGATTCAATCGTGACTGTTATTTTATCGGAGTCAATAAGTATATTCTTCTCATAAGCAAGAACCAAATTTTTCCACTCTTGAGAGTCATAGTTAACGATGCCAAATAAAAAGAACGGGATCAATGATTGGTCTTTGGTCATTTTATAGGTTCCTGAGATATCATGACACTCTTCATTAGATGAAATACGTTGAGGCCAATTCCCCGGATATTCAGCAATTTGAATTTCACCGCCACATCCAGTAATCCCTAATACTAAAAGCGTTATTATCCAGAAAAATGTAAGCAATCGTTTACAATTCAAAAAAACACCTCCCACATAAATGTATTACAACGTTGAAAAAGAGCAATTGAAAAGCCATTTCCAAATGTTTGGCTGCTGACTTATAAAATACTACATATTATCGCAAACCTTTATAATATTTCATATAAAAAATTTATGGGTATATTCAACTTGTAGTTTGTGGAACTTTTAACTCAAACTAAAATTTCAATAAATAATCTGGGCTTTTTCCTCCCCAGTTTAAATAAATTCTTTTTCTTAAAAAACTCACTAAAAGCCTCATTTTCACAAAGACAACTGCTAATAGGCTGCCCAATTTAAAAATATGAAAAATAAAACAATGTGGAAAGCCTTCGTATATAAAGGTTTGAAGAGGGTTTAAGCGGCTTTGTTCCAGTGCATGTAGGCTTCAGGCTGATAGTAGTCGTAGTAACTTACAAAATACTCAACATGATTTTTTGGAAAAAACTGCCTAAACTCGCTGTATAGCTGTGCGGCAAGTGTTTTGTTGTGCGTCATGATGATGGTTGGCATCTGCACTTTTTCGATGATACGTGCCATTGTGTGTGTCTTACCGCTTCCTGTCACTCCATCAAGAGCTTGGTAACGGTTGCCTTTTAGGATAGAATCACTTAAAATCTCTATCGCTTTTGGCTGATCACCTGCTGGTTCATAATCTGATATAACTTTAAATTTTGTCTCTTTGTTCATAGGCGCAATTATAGCTAAAAGGGGATTTATGAATGAAATCTCTCCTTGTAACTGCACCTTTTGCAAAGTTCTTCCACCGCCACAAAATTTTTAAACCCACTAATGATATCTTGCGCTTTTTTGGCTTGTAGTATCTCTGTGAGAGATGCTTCATGAAGATTGCCAAGGTTGATAACCCCATCGCCATCCAAACAACATGGCACAACAGTTCCGTTTGCGAGGATACCGATGTGTGATTTGAGTCCATGACAAGTTCCATCGCTTGAGTGTGTTGCATTCATAGATGGCCATTCAAAATAGTTGTCAAAATCAAGAAGCACTTTGGAAGCCAAGCGGATGGATGCAGGTTTTTCCTCATAAATAGTGGCTTCATCAAGAGAAGAGCCAAAAAAAGCGTTGAGTTTTTCAAAAACCATCTTGTTGTAAGCGGTTTCACTCGCAAGCGCATCAAGATTCCAAAGGCGAAGATTGATAAATGGTTTTGGATAGTGTGCCAGTTTTTGTGAGCAGTGATAAAAAATAGCATCCATATATGTGTCAAATTGCAGACTTAAGCTGTTTTTGTTAAAGCTGTTAAGCGAGATGTTGAGCTGGCGCACTGCACTGTGAAAAAGAGTAGCACTTTTATGTTTTTGAAGGTAGTACCCGCTTGTGGTAAGTTCTACTTCAAAGCCCTGTTTTTTGGCGATATCGAGATAGTCTTGCAGGTTTGAGAGTGTCAAAGGATCGCCCATTACATGCAGAGCAATGCGTCTTGTGTATGGGCGAAGCTGCTGCAATATATCTTCAAAAAAGGGAAGCGGCATAGTTTTTGACGGCTCTTTTTTTGGAGGGCAGAAGCTACAAGCCAGACCGCAGATATTTGTTATTTCGATATAGACACGATGAAATTGCATCTCATTCCTTGAGTAAAACTTAAAACAAAAAGATAATTAAAAAGCGGTAAGAAAGATAAAAGCTAAATCAGATAAAATTTCTCCGATTTAAAATATTAGAGGGTAACGCTCTCTTACCAAAGGAAACACGATGAAAAAAATCATCTTACTAATCGCATTGACACTAGGTGCTCTCCAAGCTAACGATATTGTACATTATGATGCTAATGAAGCTGAAGCTCCAATTAGCAAGCCCAACCACCCAAATACAGATATTCACTAATATCTGAAACCCTTTATTTCTCCTTCTAAAATAGGTCATTACCGTTGACCTGTTTTAGTAATACCAATCCCAACTAACTTCACTTACTTTCTGAACTCTTATAAAATTCCACTCCATTTTCAAGAAGCTTTTTGACTATTTTTTGACTTAGTTGAGATTTTAACTCCATTATCTGATGATAAGGTGCAGCGTACCAAACATAGAGTATAAAGCACGAACTTTTTGTGTCTGGAACAAAATGGATACGTGGTCGAAATTCACGAGAACGGATGTCGTAGCGTTTTTTTAGGCTTGAAAACTGTTTTGAAGCAACTTCCATATATCGCTCAGTTGCTTCAAAAGTCGCCACACTCACAATCTCCTCAACCTTTTTTGTATCCACATCAAAAGGGAGGCGAAACTCTATGAGGTCGTAGATAGTCTTCATCTTGTCATGTGTGTAGTTGTAAACATGGTTGGTAACGAAAAAGTTGTTTGGTATGAAAACTGTTCTTCCAGAACGCTTCAAATCGAGTGCTGTCGTGTTGTTGATGCTCTCATAAAGCGTAACTTGGAAAAGAGAGATGTCAATAATTTCACCTATAATTTGGTTGTTGTTGATTTGGATGAGAATCCTGTCTCCCACTTTGATAAAGTTTCCAAATGAGAGATGAAACCATGTAGCCATACTTTGAAGATACTCTTTCATGCTAATTGTCATTGCCGCACCAATGACACCAATAAGTGTAGCGGCATAGACAATATTGCTTATGTTAAAGATAATGAGCATAAGTAAAATGATAAAGAAAAAAGTGATATTAAGCACACGTTTCATTCTAAAGAGGCGATCTACATCGTTTATTTTCTTTGCAATGAAATGCTTTAAAAGATGAAATAGAAGAAACATTAGAAGCAAAATAGCCATTTTTATGATGTGGATAGGAAGTTGCGTCTGTTTGTAAGTTTCAAGTTCATTAAGGTAGCTCTGTTTTGTTCGCTTTAAAACCTCTTTTTTGTTCTCCAGCAATCCTGCGGCACTCTCAAAAAAATCAATAGCTTTTTGTAAATGCTGCTCTCTTATGGGGTCTTTAGTCTCCTGCTCCTGAGTTAAAGCCAGCTCTTTTTCCAGAAAAGCGACAGCATGAACAAACTCCTCTTCCAAAAGATTGAGACGTTGTGTCTGTATCTTAAATTTACCTTTTTGATTTGTGAAGATGTACTCCAGCAGGTTGATTTCTTCAACCTTTTCCACTGTAATCTTTTCAAGGATACCATCAAAAGATTGTGGCAACTCATCAATAATCTTTTTTTTGCTTTTTTGAAGTTCAAGAAGTTGTTTGAGTTCGATTTTTTTCGTTCCCCACGCCTCTTTTATGGATTTTTCAAGAACTCTAATCTCTTCATCAAGTGCTTGTGCTTTTAGCAGATTGCTATAGACTTGCAACCAACTGTTTTTCTCTTTCTCCAAATAGTCAAAATCTCCAGCATATAAAAGCGTGCATAGAAAAAAGAGGGTAAAAATAGCGATGATTTTTTGCATTTTTACTCTCTTTAGACTTTGTAAAGCTGTTTTAAAACAGTTATCATGCTCTCAATAGCCCTCGTGGTGGTTGTTTCATTGACGGTGTGGTAGCCGATGGTGGGTATCTGGAGTGTTGTTCCTTGAATTTCACCCTTTGTAGCATGGATTAACCTTCCAAGTTCAGTCGTTCCCAAAGAGCCAGCCGTTCCATTTTTACGCATTTTGTTTTTGAGATAAGTATCTTTAAAACTAAATTTTATTTTCTCTTTTGCTGCTATTTTTTTGATTTTGTTTTTCAGCACAGAACGAAAAACGGCATTGGAGTCTCTATGTCTAAGGACGATATCTATGTTACGTATCTCTTCTAGTGTTGGGTAGGGGCTTGTGTCAAGTACGAGCAACTCATCTGTCTTGATGTCAAAGCGTCGAAACCACTCAAGTAAAAATCTCCAACTTCTTCCAGCCTCCTCTGAAGCCGTAAAAAAAGCAGTTCCCTGATAGCCAAGCGAGTAGAGGTAGATGATGATGGCGATGCTGATAACATTATCAAGTTGCGCAGAGACCAAATCATCGTTGATAACAAGCTTATCCATAAAAGCGATGGGAATCCCAGGCAAAAGATAGTCAAAACCATCAATCTTGAAGATAATGTTGTTTCTTCTTTCACATAAAAAAGCATCTTTGATAGAGCCTAACCCAAGGTAACTTCCCGCCCATGGTTGGTACGCCTGTACTTTTTCATCCATAAATCGAGCAGTAAAGTTGCGTAAAAGCTGTTCTGAGTTGGAATCTCCAGTCAAATCCCCTTTATTTTTTGCGATAAACGCCGCATACTGAAACTCATTGTGTCCCGTGCAGATAAGCCCGTGTCTGTCGGCATGTGCCGAAATATAGCCACTTTGCGGATTATTTCCTTTTGCCACAAGTACACCATCATAGTACTCAACAGTTATGCCAAGCTCTTCAAGCTCTCTTTTGATAAACATCAAAAAAGGCTGTTCCGCCCCCACGACGCTGGGGATGCGGATAAGCTGTTTTAAGATATCGTAAAATAGTTCCATGATTACGCCACTCTCTTGTATCGGTAGGTAACAAAATCTGTATCGCTCATACAGTTATGCTCCAATGCTATCTCTTTTAATTTTTCTTTTTGGATGTGTCTTACATTTTGGAGCTACATTTTGCGCTACATAATCCATGATTTTGCCAGCAATATCTATTTTTGTGGATTTTTCAATTCCCTCTAGCCCTGGGGAGGAGTTTACCTCCATGACAAGCGGTCCACGGGAAGATGGAATCATGTCAACTCCACAGATGCCAAGCCCCATCGCTTTTGCAGCCGCTAGTGCCGTCTCTTTCTCTCTTTTTGTCAGCTTATGCGCTGTTGCGCTTCCGCCTTGATGTAGGTTTGATCTAAAATCCCCTTCCGCACCTTGACGTTTCATAGCACCTATGATTTTTCCGCCAACGATAAAGACACGAATATCTGCACCGCCAGCCTCTTCAATATACTCTTGAACAAGCAAGTTGACATCCATGCCATAAAAGGCATCCAGTACTGATTTGGCAGCTTTTTCGCTGTCAACCAAAACAACGCCAACACCTTGCGTTCCCTCTAGTATCTTAAGCACAAGCGGTGCGCCGCCACTAAGTGCGATAACATCTTTTGCGCTTGATTTGTTGGAAGCAAAGACTGTTTTTGGCATGTCAACACTGTTTTTTGAGAGGATTTGAAGACTTCTAAGTTTATCTCTGCTTCTTTTTATCGCCAAAGAACCAGTTGCACTAAAGACATCCATCATCTCAAAGTGTCGCACCATAGCAGTACCGTAAAATGTTCTGCTTGCACCTATTCTTGGGATAATTGCATCAGGAGTTGGCAACTCTTGACCCTCATAGTTGACTTTTAGTTCATCTTTCATAATCTCAATACTGCATTTGAGATAGTCAATCACACGAGCTTCCCACCCTCTAGCCTCTGCGGCCTCTACCAATCTTTTTGTTGAGTATAGCTCTTTGTTTCTTGATAATATGTAGATTCTCATTTTTTCTCTTTGTGATTTTTTGTTTGTTTTGTAAGATATTCTTGCGAAACATCAACTAGAAATTTTTTGGCTAAAAATTTTCTTCCTATAAGCATTGGGTATTTCATGTCAGAGCGATTTGTTAAAGAGATGATTGTTGTATAACTTTTTCCAAAAAAATCAACCTTGATGCGGATGGAGGGTCTATGTTGCATCTCGCCGTTTGAGCTTTTAACTCTCTTCATCTGGTAAAGAGGCACAACCATCTTCTTTCCATGATATGCGAGATGCACTTCATCTAGGAGAGTAAAATGAACCATTTTATCGTTATCGACAAAAATGTCATCACAATGTAAGGCATTTGAATCTGCACCCGTGTCAATCTTTGCATCAAGATTGTAAAGTTCCAAAATCGGAATGGAGACAACCTCTCTTCTACCAATAACTCTCATGTTTGCCATTCATAAACCCAATATTTTAGATAGATTATAACATAGAACAGGGATGAAAAAATAGCTTTTTTTTAAGTTTTTTTTTAGCAAATTTTTTTTATTTGTGAGTATAATTTTGTATGAACAAAAAGATGGCAGGTGTGTTGTTGGCTTTAAAAGCCTAGAAAACAGTTACGTTAACACGTAAAGATATTCACAAAAGTGAAGGGTATTTGTTAAGAGGGCAAATATGACGTTTAAAGATTTGGAATTTATGTTGGAGTTAAATGGTGTCATGAGAAATGATATTGATTCTATTTTAGATTTTAGTAGAAAAAATGGCATCAATGAAGAAGAAATTGATGATGAACTCAACAAGATGGGGTATGAGAGAATCATTGAGAATGAGCTAAATAGTGGTTGGGATGAAGATGAAGATGATTATGGTCATGTAGAAAAAATCAAATCTCGCAGTAAATTTTCAGAAGATTATGACTAGAAGTGGATAGTACATTTTTGTGCTGTCAATATTCTTACTAATAGAGCGACCCTAAATTATGATAGAATTGTATTTCTATAAAATAAACAGGATTATAAATGCAAGAACAGACGGCTTTAACACGGTTGAGTGAAAAGATAACAACGGTAGTGGAACAGTATAAAACACTTAAAGAAGATAGTGAGATGATGGATATGGAGATACAAGAACTTAAAATCCAGAACGAACAAAAAGATCAAGAGATTGCAAAGTTGGTAGAGCAAAATGCTATCAAAGATTCTGAAATAGAGTCCATTGTAGAAAAACTAGAAAGTATTATGGCTTAGGGTAATGGGCAAAAAGCTTGGTTTAAATATAGGCGGACGACGTTTTGATGTTGAAGTGGAAGAGGATTTTGCCTCTTTTTTGGAGCAGCAGATGCGAAAAGATTTTAGCATTGAGGGCAATAACGATTTAAAATTATTGCTTCAAGCGTATGTCCGCAAAAACCATGAATTGTATCTTCAAGAAAAGAAGATAGAAGAAATTGAGAAAAAACTGGAGTTTTAAAACAGTTTTTATAATTTTATAAGTTAAGCGTGATATAATTTCGTTCTCTTAAATAGAGATAATGTGCGTTCGTAGCTCAGCTGGATAGAGCACTGGTTTGCGGTACCAGCGGTCAGGGATTCGAATTCCTTCGGGCGCACCACTTTTTCAAATCCCCTTTACTCCGATTTAACTGTTAATCTCATTTTTTATAATCTTTGCAAGTTTGCTACAGTTTTCTATCTTCTCTTTATAGTTTAAGCGCTCATTTAAAAGTATCTCAACAAAAGCACTTCCGACAATAACTCCATCAGCACCTTTTACTTTCTCTTTTGCTGTCTTTTGATTTACTCCAAAACCTACATAAACAGGAGTTTGTGTATGTTTTTTGATAGTTGCAAGGATGGGTTGTAAATCTTCTGTTACTCCAGAACCTGTGATACCAGTGTAAGCAACCATATAGATAAATTTTTTCGCATCTTTGATAATCTCTTCTATTCTGGTTTCACTGTCTGTTGGGGCTACAAAACTGATGTTTACCAGATTGTTTGCATCAAAGAGAGTGTTATATGCCGAACTCTCTTCATAAGGCAAATCAGGGATGATAAAACCATTTACGCCAATTTCTCTTGCTAATGGGATAAGTTTTTGCATGTTTTGCTGATAAAAACTGTTAAAGTATCCCATCCATAATGTATCTACTTTTGGAGCAACTACTTTTGAAATCTCCAAAAGATGCTCAAACTTAAATCCAAGCTCAAGAGCCTTTTGATTTGCTTTTTCTATCAAAGGACCATCTGCAACAGGGTCGGAAAATGGTATGCCAAGTTCAAGTGTATCAACTCCATTTTCATGAAGCGCAAATGCCAAATCAATACTAAAAGATTTTTCTGGATATCCAGATGTGATGAATGCTACAAGTTTTTTCAAGTGTTTTCCAAGTCAGGTAATTTTAGCAGAGAATATTTTATGCGTGTAAGCTCTTTGTCAGATTTAAAATCATCTTTCCAAGCTGCAAACATGTCACTGATATCAAGAAGCCAGTTGAGTGTCTCTTCATTGATTTTTGTATGGTTGGTT
This sequence comes from Sulfurimonas sp., assembly GCA_030247515.1. Lineage (GTDB taxonomy): Bacteria > Campylobacterota > Campylobacteria > Campylobacterales > Sulfurimonadaceae > Sulfurimonas. The sequence goes on from JAOTSA010000028.1 coordinate 8,466, forward strand.
CGCATCTCTTCGAGTGCTTCTTCCACAAAAGTCGCAAGTTTTGTCATGGGGGTCAGCTTGAGAAAGCCAGAAGCAGATTTGATGTTGTGAAAAACACGAAAAAGTTCATTGACACTCTGTTCAAACATGTTTGGTCTTGCCAAATCAAGAATCATTACCTCCATAGAATCAACCATAATGGAGTAGTGATCTAAAAATTCATCGACTATTTCATAATCAAAGTTAGAATCTAAATCACTTCTTACGCCCATAAAATATTTTCTCCTATAAGTCCAAAATTATATCAATATTTCGTTAAAATACTTTTTATTTTAAAATAGCATAAAGTCAGTGAAAGAGAAGAGTTTAAAATGGCAAAAAAAATGACAATCACTTCAATCAAAAAAAGCAAAGGAGTACAGCCTCTTGTGATGATTACTGCTTATGATGCGCTTTTTGCGAGACTTTTAGAACCGAGTTCCGATATGATTTTGGTTGGAGATAGCTTAAATATGAGCTTTGCGGGCAGAGCCGATACGCTTAGTGCTACGCTTGAGCAGATGATATACCACACAAATGCAGTTGCCATGGGTGCAAAAAATAGCTTTATCATCACAGACATGCCATTTGGAACTTATGTCAATAAGAAAGAGGCTTTAAAAAATGCGATTAGTGTCTTTCAACAAACACCAGCAGATGCACTCAAAATAGAGGGTGGAGAGGATAAGGCACATATCATAGAGTATTTATGCTCCAACGGTATAGCAGTATGCGGACATATCGGGCTTTTGCCGCAGGCTTTTCGCTCAGAGGGTGGCTATAAGGTAAAAGGCAAAACAAAAGAGGAGGAGCAACAACTCATCAGAGATGCTCAGGCGGTAGAGAGAGCAGGTGCTTTTTGTATGGTCATAGAGGGTGTCAAAGCCGACGTTGCTGCTGCTGTTGCAAAAAGCGTCTCTATTCCAGTTATTGGGATTGGAGCAGGGGCGGAGGTTGATGGACAGGTGCTTGTGTTTTCCGATATGCTTGGATTTTTTGAGGAGTTTACGCCAAAATTTGTAAAAAAATATATGGACGGTGCGGCTTTGGTAAAACAGGCAGTTGGACAATACGCAGATGAGGTAAAATCAAAAGAGTTTCCTCAAGACATCCACACGTACTAAAGAGCAGAGATGGAAAGATTGGTAGAGATTGAGAGATTTGAAGGTGAAGAGGTTGTCGAAAACTCTCTTCGTCCGAGTGCGTGGAGTGAGTATATCGGGCAAGAGCAGATTAAAAAAAATCTTGGTGTTTTTATAGAGGCGAGTAAAAAAAGAGGCGAGGCACTTGACCATGTTCTCTTTTATGGACCTCCAGGGCTTGGAAAGACGACACTTGCACTTATCATCGCAAATGAGATGCAAGCAAACATCAAAGTAACCGCAGCTCCGATGATAGAAAAGAGCGGTGATTTGGCGGCAATTTTGACAAATCTGCAAGAGGGGGACATCCTTTTTATAGATGAGATTCACCGCCTCTCACCCGCAGTTGAAGAGATTCTCTACTCCTCTATGGAAGATTTTCGTATCGACATCATCATAGGGAGCGGTCCTGCCGCACAAACTGTAAAGATTGATTTGCCACGTTTTACGCTTGTGGGAGCTACCACAAGAGCAGGGATGCTCTCAAATCCGCTTCGTGACAGATTTGGCATGAACTTTCGCATGCAGTTTTACTCTCCTGAGGAACTTGCAAAAATCATCTCTCAAGCTTCGGGCAAACTGAGTAAAAATATAGCGCATGAAGCATGTTTGGAGATAGCAAAACGTAGCCGTGGAACTCCTCGTATAGCACTAAGACTTTTGCGACGTGTCAGAGATTTTGCCGATGTAGCAAATGAGAGCAGTATCATGCATGCAAGAACGCAGTATGCGCTGAATGAACTTGGCATCAATGCTCATGGGTTCGATACGATGGATATCAGACTTTTGCATCTTTTGGCTGGAGCAAACGGAAGAGCGATTGGGCTAAGTACGATTGCGGCGGCACTTAGTGAGGATGAGGGGACGGTTGAGGATGTTTTGGAGCCTTACCTCATTGCAAATGGTTATCTGGAGAGAACGGCAAAAGGAAGAAGAGCTACAGGCGCAACCTATCAAGCCCTAAACATCACTCCCCCAAAACCAGAAAATGGAGTTCTTTTTTGAAACCACAATACTTTGTAGCTATTCTTTTTGCAACATCGCTTTATTGGATGTACCTTTTGTATGCGCCGTTTTTGTTGGGGATGATTATTGCAGCACTTTTGGCAATCTCTACATCAAATATTCAAAATATTTTTGAGAGGCTTTTAAAATCAAAATTTTTGGCAGCACTCTCAAGCAGTTTTCTGCTCGCACTTCTCTTTTTTGCGCCGCTTGGCTATTTTTTGGTTACTTTGACACTTAAACTAAACAGCATTGAGCCAGAAATTTTTAGAAACATAGAGGCAACAGTAAATAACTTTTTGGCAGATCCTCCTGCATATCTCAATTTTCTAAAGCCTTACATGGATGATATCACGCAAGAGATTAGTATGAACTCTATAGCCTCTTATGTTTTGTCGTTTACTGGAGATATCGGAACGCTTAGTATGGGGTATCTTAAGAACTCATTCCTAGTTATCATCTTTTACTTTTTTGCGCAGTATAACGGCGGTTTTGTTGTTGATTTGCTCAAAAGAGTTGTGCAGATGTCTGTTGAAGAGACAACAATTTTGGCAAGAGAACTCTCCTCTGTTATGAGCGTCGTCTTTTACTCTATCATCGTAAATGCTATGTTTCAAGGCGTACTCTTTGGCATCGCAATATCTTACATGGGTTATAACGGTCTTCTTTTTGGAATTATGTACGGTTTTGCTTCTCTTATCCCGGTTGTCGGCGGCGCACTTATGTGGCTTCCGTTTATGCTTTATGAATTTTCTATGGGAAACAGTGCAAATGCCATCTTTATCGCTTCTTACACCGTGGTTGTTATCTCGCTCATTGCCGATACATTTATCAAACCGCTTATCATCAAAGAGATAAATATAAGGCTTTTAAAAGAGGATGATGCAAAAATGAATGAGCTTATTATCTTTTTTGCAATCATCGCTGGATTGACAGCATTTGGATTTTGGGGGATGATACTCGGACCTGCAATCACTGCCTTTTTTCTTGCAATTTTAAAACTTTTTGAAGCAAGAACAAAAGAGTATGTTGCGAGGTAGTACTAGTGTTTGTAGATGTGAGGGTACTCGCCCTTAAATCTTCTGTGTATCCAAAACCAGCATTTTGGCTCTTTATAGATGATAGAGCCTAGCCAGTCGGCTTGAAGTTGTGTCGCTCTTTGGATGTCATCTTTTTCGTCAGCTGTTTTTTCAACGACAATTTCATCAAAGAACACAAGTTCATAGTTTTGCTCATCGCCGCTTATCATGATAACAGGGACGATTGCCGCATCATACTTTCTTGCCAAATACGCAGGAGCAGGTGTTTGATAAACTTTTTTACCCATAAAATCGACCTTGACACCCTCTCTTGCGTTCATGGCAGTGTCTATGAGAATGCCACTTGCCATCCCTTTTTTTACAAGATTGATAAGTGGTTTGATAACATTTGTCTTCTCTAAAGAGCTATTCCCAAAGCTGCCACGTGACTCTAAAACCCACTTCTCATACTCTCTGTTTTTCATCTTTCTAAAGACCGCAGCAAGCGGTTCTACTAAAGTGCCAATCCCAACTCCACCAAGTTCCCAAGCACAATAGTGAGGTGTAACATAAACAATAGCTCTGTTTTGCGCATGAATCCTCTCTAAAATTTCTCTGTTTTTAACGGTAATATTTTTTGTAAGCTCCTCTTTGCTCATATATTTCAATTCCATTAAATTTAAAAAATTGAGCATAAGGTTTCTAAAACTGTATTTGACAATTTTCTTTTTTTGCTCTTGAGAGAGGGTGTCACCATAGACAAAATCAAGATTGATAAAACCTATATTTCTGTAGCGTGAAGAGAGATAATAAGTCAAAAAAGATAAAAATGTAAAGAAGTTTTTTCTCACTTTTTTAGGCAAAAGCATTAAAAATTTTTCTAAGAGTAAAAAGAGTTTAAATCCCATAAATACCAAATCCATTCTTGTTTTAAAATCAGATTATAGCAAAGGTAAAACTAATTGTTATTGTCACTTTGGTATAATCCCGTAATTTTTATAAAAGGCACAAAGCAAATGATGGCATCAGACATTCAAAATTTCTCCGATGGTCGAACTAAAGCAAGAGCCTATTTCTGCTATCTTTTTTCAAAAAATATTCAAAACAGGATGCCTTCTCTTAGTCAAGAGATAATAATGATCGGTCTTTTAAAGACCAAAGAAGCACTGGAAAAATGCGAAGGCGTGTATCTTCTTAACAATAGCGGCGTACAGGTTTCTCCGACTTTTACTGCCACAAATCGCCTTGATGATGATGCAGGAAGAATCAGAGCAGACCGTGCATACTATTATCGTGCCGTAAAAGAGGGAAGATGTACTATAACAGACCCATATCCATCACTCATTACGGGTGATTTGACGGTTACGGTATCACAACCAGTTTATGACGAAAAAGGTGAACTCAAATATGTAGCATGTCTTGACATGCCGCTTGAAGAAGTTATCAAGATTTCGCATTCAACAATGCTTGATCGTTTTTTCCTCTCCCTTTTTAGATATTCGTACGCATTTTTTGCATTTGCTCTTATCTCTGTTGCGGTGCTTTTGTTTATCAAAGGAGCGCAGAGCTTTTTCTTTTATGAGATTTCCCCAGACCATTTCAAGATAAAAGATGTTTTTGAAGCAACTATTTTACTCACACTCTCCCTTGCAATTTTTGATTTGGCGAAAACGCTTATAGAAGAGGAGATTTTAGGCAGAAGCAAGGAAAATAGCATATCAGGACCGCATAAAACGATGGTTCGGTTTTTAGGTTCTATCATCATTGCACTCTCTATCGAAGCTTTGATGCTTGTCTTTAAGTTTGCCATCACAGACCCAGAGAAGATAGTCTATTCCATGTATATCATCGTGGGGGTTTCGATGCTTTTGGTAACGCTTGCTGTTTATATAAAATTTACAAAATTAAAGATTGAAGAATGATAGGAATCGTTGATTATAATATGGGAAATTTGGCGAGTGTACGCAACGCTTTTGCCAAGGTTGGTGCGCAAACAGTTGTTGAGAGCAATCCTGAAAGATTTAAAGAGTACGACAAACTCATCCTCCCTGGAGTAGGTGCTTTTCCAGATGCGATGGAGCATCTAAGAGAGCGAGGGATGATAGAAGCTATCAAAGAGTTTGCCGCTTCATCAAAGCCTATTCTTGGTATCTGCCTTGGCATGCAGCTTCTTTTTGAGAGTTCTGAGGAGTTTGGCACACATGAGGGCTTGGGGCTTATCAAAGGCAAAGTTGTTGCGTTTGATACCTCTAAATTTGATAGAGTGCTAAAAGTTCCGCACATGGGATGGAACAGAATGTTTACCAAAGAACACCCGCTTTTTAAGGGACTTGATGAGGAGCATTACCTCTATTTCGTCCACTCCTACCATGCAGTATGTGCAAATGAAGAGGATGCGATAGGCAAAACTGTTTATGGATATGAATTTGTCTCTGCAGTTGCGCATAAAAATGTTATGGGAATCCAGCCACACCCAGAAAAGAGCCATCAAAACGGGCTGAAAATACTTGAAAATTTTACAAAACTATAGGAAAAAAATATGACGTTATATCCAGCGATTGATTTAAAAGACGGCAAAGCTGTTAGACTGACAAAAGGGCTTATGGATAGCGCAAAAGTCTATTCCGATGAGCCTTGGATGCTTGTAAAAAAGTTTGAAGAGATGGGCGCAGAGTGGGTACATCTTGTTGACTTAAACGGTGCTTTTGCTGGAGAGCCAAAAAACTTGGAGCAGATTGTCAAAATCAGAGAAAACTGCAATGTAAAATTAGAACTTGGCGGCGGCATAAGAGATGAAGCAACTATCCAAAAAATGCTAGAAATCGGCATAAATCGCATCATCTTAGGCTCTATTACGGTAAAAAATCCTGCATTTGTAAAAGAGATGGCAGCAAAATACCCTATCGCTGTGGGCATCGATGCGATTGATGGTTTTGTCGCTGTTGAGGGGTGGGGTGAAGTTAGCAAGATGCGTGCAACTGACCTTGCACGTGAATTTGCTGATGCGGGAGTTGAGGCGATTATCTGTACTGATGTCTCACGTGATGGAACTCTTGGTGGTGTGAATGTTGATTTTACGTTAGAGATTGCAAAGGCAAGTGGCATCACAACGATTGCAAGCGGAGGTGTCAAAGATGAGAACGATATAGAGGCTCTTATGAAGACAAACGCAGTTGGCGGAGTTATTATTGGCAAGGCTTACTATGAGGGAACATTCAACCTTGCAAAAATGTTTCAAGCACTTCGCTTAATAGCAAAATAAATAAAATTTAGGTATTATTATTGCTTAATAATTTGCAAATATTTATAGAAAAGGATTTCATTTGAAATTACTTGTTGTTGATGATAGCTCTACTATGCGCCGTATTATAAAAAATACTTTGCAGAGACTTGGGTATAAAGATATATTTGAAGGTGGAGATGGTGTTGAGGGGTGGACTACCCTCAATGAAAATCCAGACATCAATATGCTGATTACTGATTGGAATATGCCAGAGATGAATGGACTGGAACTTGTCAAAAAAGTGCGTGCCGATGAGCGTTTTAAAGACCTTCCGATTATCATGGTAACAACAGAGGGCGGAAAAGCAGAAGTTATCACTGCACTAAAAGCAGGTGTAAATAACTACATAGTCAAGCCATTTACTCCGCAGGTTCTTAAAGAGAAACTTGCTGCTGTTATGGGTATAGAGGTGTAATGCAAGAGTATTATTATGAACTAGTCGTCAACGTCTCCTCTTACCACGCTCTATTTTCAGATTTTTTATCAGATACATTACCAGTTGGATTTGAAGAGACAGATGATGGCTTTATTATCAGAAGTGAAGATGAGCTTGATACTATAGTATGGGGATTGGAGCAGTTTAGAGAAGCTCTGCAAAAGGCAACAGGCAAGAGTGTAGAACTTGAGTGTAAGCAAGAAAAACTCAAGAATAGTGACTGGGTAAAGATGTATCAAGAGAGTATCCAGCCTCTTACTATTGATAAATTTTATATTCACCCAACGTGGGATGCTCCAAATCCAGAACTAATCAATATTGCTATTGATCCAGCTCTTGCTTTTGGTACAGGGCATCACCCAACCACTGCTTCAGCCCTAAGAGCCATTGCACAGCATGTCAAAAAAGGCGATAGAGTTTTGGATGTCGGATGTGGAAGTGGGATACTTGGTGTTGCAGCACTTAAGCTTGAGGCAATCGTTGATGCATGTGACACAGATATCGCTTGCATAGAAAATAGCCAGTTAAATTCAGATTTAAACGAAGTGAAATTTGAAAATTTATGGGAAGGCTCTTGCAGTTTGGCATCTGGTAAGTATGACGTAGTCGTTGCCAACATAGTGGCAGATGTCTTGATATTTATAGCAAATGATTTAAAAAGTGTTCTCAAAGATGGTGGGATACTGATTTTGTCGGGCATTTTAGAGAAGTACGAAGCAAAAGTTTTAAAGTTTTATCAAAATTTTGAGATTCTTGAAAAAATAGCTCAAGATGAGTGGGTAACGCTTATCCTCAAAGAAGGTAAAAAATAGAGATGCAAAACAGTAATAACAACAATAATGACAATAACTTTTTTAACAAAAATCCGCTAATAGTTTTTGCGATTTTCTCGGTTGTTGTCATTATGCTTTTTAAAGCTTTAGTCGGTGAAAACAGTGCTTCTGATGCAGCGGTGGCAACAAGCAAAAGAGCAAAACAGATAAGTTACTCTGAACTTAAATCGCTTATAGAGGCAAAAGATGTAAGTAAAGTGGAGATTGGGCAGAGTTATATCAAAGCCTATTCCCCAGATGGTGCAACACTCTATACAACCCGCATCGTCCCGAGTGACTCGACACTCACACAAGAGCTTGATAAAAAAGATATAGAGTATAGTGGTTTTAGCGAAACAAACTGGTTTACAGAGATGTTTGGATGGCTCTTCCCGTTTCTAATCATAATAGCAATATGGATGTTTTTTGCTGGACGCATGCAAAAGAGTATGGGTAGCGGTATTTTGGGCATGGGCGGCTCGAGAAAAATGGTAAACTCCGAAAAGCCAAAAACAAAGTTTGATGATGTTGCAGGTGTTGAAGAGGCTAAAGAGGAAGTTCAAGAGATTGTTGACTTTTTGAAGTACCCTGGGCGTTACGTCGAGATTGGTGCGAAGATTCCAAAGGGTGTTTTGCTTGTTGGAAGTCCTGGAACTGGAAAAACTCTTTTGGCAAAGGCAGTCGCAGGTGAAGCGGATGTCCCATTTTTTTCGGTAACTGGTTCTAGTTTTATCGAGATGTTTGTGGGTGTTGGTGCAGCACGTGTTCGTGACCTCTTTGAACAAGCAAAAAAAGATGCGCCAAGTATCATCTTTATTGATGAAATTGATGCAATAGGCAAAAGCCGTTCAGCTGGCGCAAATATGGGCGGAAATGATGAGAGAGAACAGACGCTCAATCAGCTTCTCGCAGAGATGGATGGATTTGGGACAGATACGCCTGTTATCATCCTAGCAGCAACAAACAGACCTGAGATACTTGACCAAGCACTTCTAAGACCAGGGCGTTTTGACAGACAAGTGCTTGTTGATAAACCAGACTTTGAAGGGCGTATAAAAATCCTTAAAGTACACGTCAAAGGCGTAAAAATGGGCGATGATGTTGACCTTGGAGAGGTTGCACGTTTGACGGCAGGTTTGGCAGGGGCGGATTTGGCAAATGTTGTCAATGAAGCGGCACTTTTGGCAGGAAGAAAGAGCCAAAAAACAGTAACGCAAAAAGACCTTTATGAGTCGGTAGAGCGTGCTTTGGCAGGACTTGCTAAAAAATCTCGTCGTATCAATCCAAAAGAGAAGAAGATTGTTGCCTATCATGAGAGTGGACATGCACTCTTGGCGGAGACAACTCTTGGCGCAAAGAAAGTTTCAAAAGTTTCTATAGTTCCTCGTGGACTTGCGGCACTTGGATATACACTCAATACACCTGAAGAGAATAAGTTCATGATGCAACAACATGAGTTGTGGGCAGAGGTGGATGTACTTCTTGGCGGACGTGCGGCTGAAGAGGTCTTTATAAAAGAGATTTCCACTGGTGCAGGAAACGACCTTGAGCGTGCGACGGACATCATTAAATCTATGGTTCAAACATATGGGATGAGTGATGTTGCAGGTCTTATGGTGTTAGAGAAAAGCAGACACTCTTTCCTTGGAGGCTATGGACAGTCGCCAAGAGAGTATAGCGATAAGATGGCTGAAGAGATGGACACTTTTATTAAGTCATCACTTCAAGCACGCTACAAGATAGTCGTGGAGAGACTTCAAGAGTATGAAGGTGCGATTGAAGAGATAGTAAGACTTCTTTATAAAAAAGAGAATATTACTGGCGAAGAGGTAAGAAATATTATTATCCATTTCGAAAAAGAGAATGGTTTGACTTCAAAGGTCAATATCGTTGTTGATGATATCGAAGAGGAACTTAAAACTGATGCCGCAATGGCTCAAGAGGCACTAAGAGGAGAACTGAATGAAAAATAATCTTCTTCCCATAGCCAAAGAGGGATGGAATTACGTTATTGGCTCGGTTGTGGCGTTTCTTGTTTTTACGCTTTTCAATTTTGATTTTTTAGAATTTTTCTCTTTTTTAGCGATACTTTTTTTCCTTTTTGTATTTAGAAACCCAGAAAGAGAGCATCTGCTTTACCAAGAAGAGAGCGTTGTCGCTCCTGTAGATGGAACTGTTTCATCTATTGAAGAGATTTTAGAGGATGGATATCTTGGATATAGAGTTGTGGTTGAGGGTAGTCATCTCAATGTGGGTCTATTACGTGCGCCATTTAACGCAACGATTGAAGATGTTACAAGTAAAAAAGGTGCGAGACTTTCAGGATTAAGTCCACTCTCCGAAGCTCTTAATGAGCAAGCAGAGCTTATCTTTAGCGACAAAAAATCTCTCAATAAGTTAAAGATTATACATACGCTTAAGCAGAGTTTTGCTCCAATCAATATCGACGCTATTGCAAATCAGACAATGATGCAAGGCGCAAGATATGGGTTTATGGTAAATGGCACAACAACGCTCTGTCTGCCAAAAAACTTTCGATTAAATGTTAGTATTGGAAGTGAACTTATCGCTTCTGAAACTCTTATAGGCTACTTTACGAGTGAGCCAAAGAAATAGATTTTTAGCTTTTTTGCTAGAAATCTTCCTCTCTCTTTTTTAATTACCACTACTTAGTTTTTGATTTCTCTCAAACATTATCTTATCGGTATCAATAGTAAAATCAAAATATTCTGATAGAAAACTCTTTTTATCGATTCGTGAAAATTGGATAACTGCTCCTTTGTTGTTTTTTGCTTCCATATATAGCAGTCCAAGTGCATATCTACTCTCTAAAAAATTACCATCTTTCATTTTTGAGAGTTCCAAAAGAGCAATGGCATTTTCATGATGGTTAGCTGCGATAGAGGCGGTTGCACCGAGAAAGAGGGTTTGAGAATCTCTTATCTTAAAGTCATCTATAAGGTTGTTGTAGAGCGAATAGGACTCTTCAAATGCTCCATCATAGAGAGATGCCAAAGCGAGTGCGCCAGTTAGTTCTGTTGTTTGCGATGTGGTTGATGCTAAGGCATCTTTGAGTTGTTCTCTTAAAAAGTAGAGTTTTCCAGTGATAAGATATTGTTGGATAAAGAGATATCTTGCAATGTGCGCTCCAAAATATAGGTCTTGATATGAAAATTCTTGAACCTTTAGATAGTTTATGACTTCAATAGCATATTTTTTATCTTCCATTGTGCCTAAAAAAGCATCGATGTGCATCATATGAGGGAGTATCTCATTAGGAAGAAGAATGGTTAGTTTGTTGGCAGACTTTTGGGCAGCTTCTATATTTTTTTGTTTGAGTGCGATAATAATGTCTAGTGCGAGATAAAGAGGTCTCTGTTGATAGCTCTTCTCAAGCCAATCTGAAGCCGCCAGATAGTTCTCTTGGGCAATATAAAGAAGTGTTTTATAAAGTTCTATCTCCTCGCTAGAGGTTTCATTGGCAATCTCATCTTTAATAATTGAGAGAAGTTTTGCGCTCTCTTTGTCTGTCAGTTGCGAACACATAACTGCATAAATGCCAGAGATATAATTTTTGGCATCCAAATTATAAGAACGCAAAAAATGTTTATGCGCATCGACAAAGTTGCCCATTTGTGCATAAGTAAGTGCAAGATTGTAGTGAAGGGCAGAGTGTTTAGGCTGAACCTCTACAAGTTTTTGGAGCATTTCGTTAGCTTCTCTGAGCTTGTGAGAGAGGGCTTTTTTAATCGCTTGAACAATTCCTAAATTTACACTTGAAGAGGAAGTTCCTTTTTCAAGATACTCTTTTGCAGAATCTATGTTGTCGATAAAGATAGTTGCATTTCCTTTGCGTATATAACTTATAGTTTGATTTGCATTAAAGATTTTGTATGGCGAGAAATAAAATATCTTTTGGTAGTTTGTTGCTGCGCTACTGCTTATAGACTCTCTATAGTGTTTTTGCGCCTCATCTGGAAGAAAGAGTGAGTCTTTCAATTTTACTTTTATAGGGTAAGGTTTATAAATCTCTTGAGCAAAGAGGTCAGTTGCATTTTCTATCTCTTTTGCCGCTTCTTGAATTTGTCCAGATTTGAGATCTATATAGCCAAGAGCAAGTTGCGCTTTCATGGGTTCTATGCCATGTTTTATGGCATTTTGGAAATGTTTTTTAGCAAGTGGCAAATCACCGACTCTTGTGTAGAGAATCCCCAAACTAAAATCATCGCTTTGCGTATGGTTTTTCTCAAGACTATCAATAGCTTTTATGTCATTTCCATAGATGGCATTTATCTTTGCGCTGAGGCTGTTTTGAACATTTGCGTACTCTTTTGTTGTTGGATTATTGAGTGCGCTTAGTGCTTCTAGGTAGTTTTGGTTATAGTAATTGATGAGCGTGTAGTAGTAGGAGTAGAGCGGCGATTGTCTCTCCTGAGGTAGGTAGGCGTGTGCCAAATCAATGAAGTATCGAAAACTTTTTTCATCATTGAGATGAAGTGAACAAACTGCCGCATTGATGGCACTAACACATCGTTTTTCATTGTTTTGTATCGCTTTTGTAAAGGAGGCAAGTGCTGTTGCGTACTGACCCTCTTTGATTTGGGCCACGCCTAAGTTGTATGCAGAAACTGCTTCACTGAAATGTGCTATCTTTTCATATAGCATGAGTGCTTCACTTTTTGAGCCTGTGGAGTAGAGATAGTCGGCTTTTGCTATCATATTTTCTATTTTACTGAGTTCTACAGGCTCTTGAACTGGTTTGCCCAGCTTCTCTTCGATGTTTTTTGTAGAGATATCTTTACCCTCTTTTGGGGATTTTTTGAGTAGAAAGATGGTGATTATGCCAACTAAAAGAGTTACACCAACTCCAATAGCTATGATAAGAAGCTTTTTTTTGTCTATGGGAGAGCTGCTTTTTTTTATGCTTTGGGACTGGACGTTACTATCACCACTGGCGGTATCAGTATCCTCAATAATAATAATCTCTTCTTCTAGTCCATTCGCCATTTGCTACCTTAGAATTATGTTTTTAATTGATGTAGGGTTCTAACGCCTTTGGTATGGTTATGCTTCCATCCTCATTTTGAAAGTTCTCCATGATGGCAACAAGAGTTCTGCCAACTGCCAAAGATGAGCCGTTTAGTGTGTGAACAAAAGAGTTTTTATCTCCGTCTTTAAATCTGATTTTTGCACGTCTTGCTTGAAATTCTCTTGTGTTTGATACCGAACTTATCTCTCTGTAGCAGTTTTGCCCAGGGAGCCATACTTCTAAGTCAACTGTTTTTGCCGCACCAAATCCCAAATCCCCGCTACAAAGCGTCATGAGGCGGTGTGGAAGCTCTAGCGCACTAAGCAAATCAGAAGCAGTTTGTACCATCTCCTCAAAAACTTTATCGCTCTCCTCGGGTTTTGTGATGCTTACAAGTTCGACTTTATGAAACTGAT
>JAOTSA010000029.1 GCA_030247515.1 Sulfurimonas sp.
GTCTAGGTGGCTATAGAGAGAGGGAAACGCCTGGCTCCATTCCGAACCCAGAAGCTAAGCCTCTCATCGCTGATAATACTGATCCTTACAGGGTTGGGAACGTAGGTCGCTGCCTAGTTGATCATTTTACTCTTACTTCTTACAAATCAATCCCAAATTAAACTTATTATTGCTTTTTTATTTTACTTTTTGCTTTTTATGAAAAATAGATTGCCCATTCAACAATTAAGTACATAAAGTGGCTTAATTAGAACCACTTATTGCTGTCTTTTGTTAAAACCTGCTGTTCCTTTTTTGCTTTGAGTATTTGTCTCGTGGGTGTAGTTTTTTAGGTACGGTGGTATTACTCTTCCTTGTAGTTTCATCATATCTTGCAACATCGTTTTTGCGACACGCTCTCTTTGAAGTTTTTTTACTTCACAAAGGTAGGTAAAGAGAAGCTCGCCCAATCTTTGAAGCGAAATCTGCCATGTTGCGTCTGTTTGTGCGTACATCCAGATACCAAAATCATAAAAATTTTCAAATACGCTTCCATCTTGCCATATAAGCTTCACGCTCTCTTTGAAGTTTCCGCTGTTATAGGTTAAATCCCAAAATCTCGAAAACCGTTTCATGATACCAATCTGTTCAAAAGAGAGTTTTGAGGTTTGTAAAACATCGTATGGGGGAATGTCGCTATAAACCATACCGTGTTCTATATCATGGCGGTTTATGGTAGTTCCAGAGAGTTTTTTTAGGATACCGATTTGTATCTCGCAACTGCTTAGGCTTACTAATTCATCGAGATTTTTGCCAAAACTCTCCAGTGTTTCACCTGGTAATCCGACGATAAGGTCAAGGTGGATATGTGCGTGAGTTTCATTTTCTAAAAAGCGGATATTTTCTTTGATTTTATCTAGCTGTAGCGGTCTTGAGATGTTTGCGGCAATTTCTGGGTTGAGCGTTTGAATCCCTATCTCAAGCTGCAATGCGCCCTCGCTAAAGAGTTTCATTTTTGCTTTAAGCGACTCTGGAAAATGGTCTGGCACAACTTCAAAATGGGCGAAATAGGGAGCTGGTTTTGCTAAAAAAAAGTCAAGCAGTCTGTTGGCGGTTTTGATGTTTAGGTTGAAAGTTCTGTCTATAAACTTGAAGTTTCTCGCCCCTCTTTGCCAAAGAAGTTCAAACTCTTCTAAGAGTGTATCGAGGTCAAACGCCCTTACACGTTCATCCATAGAGGAGAGACAAAACTCGCATTCAAAAGGGCATCCACGTGATGCTTCGACGTATATGTAGCGGTTTTTGATATCATCATCTGTGTAGTATCTGTATGGGAGGGCTATATTTTTGAGTGATGGCATGCTCATTTTGGTAATTCTATCTTTAGGTGCATTTAAAGAGAGGATTTTTTTGCAGAGTTCATAAAAAGCTTCATCTCCCTCTCCTTGTATGATAAAATCAGCCGCATCAAGGTTGACACGAAATGGTTCATGTGAGACCTCTGGACCGCCTAGAACTATAACTGTTTGTGGTGATACTTTTTTTATGATGTGTATAAGTTCATAAACCTGCGAGACGTTCCAGATATAGACACCAATCCCAATGATTTGGGGCTTGTGTTGCAACAGTTTTTGCGCTATGCTCTGCACGGCATCATTGATGCTAAACTCTGCAATCATCGCATCTGGCTGCAACTCTTGCAAATTGGCATAAAGATAGCGCAAGGCAATGGAAGTGTGTGTAAATCTTGAGTTGAGTGTTGTTAAAATGATTTTCATAAAGGAAGTTTAGCACAATTATCCAAGCCAAAAGGGGGGAGCGGCTGGATAATTAAAATAATTTATAGGTAATAAATCTCTCTTATGAAAGGGGTTGAACATAATTGAGATGTGTAATGATAGTAATTCTTAGTTAACACTGGGTAAATAGTTCAAAAATCCGACTATTTTGCGACAATATTTACTTTTTCATATACTCTTCTACAATGTTGTCAAGTTGGTGGAAGAGTGTATCAGAAGCCTGCTCCATTTTAGCAAAGTTGTTGGAGATAGTTTTTGGATTGTCGCCTTTTAGCACCGTTTGACTTTTTACAAACTCAAGGTTTTCAAAACTGAATCATGCACGCTTGCATGGATGCTGTCCATCTCTTTAAAACTCTTCATATGTCCGAACTTTTCAGCTCCTGCGCCCAAATACCACTTGCCCATACGGCAATTTTTATGGTCAACGAAATGCTTGTCCGCATGAGAGT
The DNA here is from genome assembly GCA_030247515.1 of Sulfurimonas sp. Taxonomy (GTDB): domain Bacteria; phylum Campylobacterota; class Campylobacteria; order Campylobacterales; family Sulfurimonadaceae; genus Sulfurimonas. The sequence continues at coordinate 2,231 of JAOTSA010000029.1, forward strand.
TAAGCACGGCAGAGTAGGCGTTTGATTTGAAAATGATGTGGTCAACTTTGACGAGGGTGGTAAATAGGCGGTTGTTGATGGCAGTGGCAACCTCTGATGATTTTTCTGCATAGGAGTTAAGCTCTGCAAATGTCTGCTGAAACTCTTGGATAACGTTGCTTGATTCTTGGGCAATGTCTGAAATGTTGTCTGAACTGGTTCGCATTTCGCTTGCTTCTTGCTGGAGTGATTTGATGTTGATTTCTATCTCGTGTGTTGCTTTTTGGGTGCGTTCTGCGAGTTTGCGTACTTCATCGGCGACCACGGCAAATCCTCGTCCATGTTCTCCTGCACGTGCCGCTTCGATGGCAGCGTTGAGGGCTAGAAGATTTGTCTGGTCTGCTATATCTTTGATAAGGTTGACAACATTTGAGATTTCACGTGAACGCTCTTCAAGATGGATGATAACTTCATGCGAATCGGAGATAGACTCTAAGAGTGTGGAGAGTTTTTGGCTTATAGCATCAACATCATCCAAGCTTTGTGAGGATAGTTCGGCTGTTTTTTGTGAAACACGTGAAATCTCATCCGAACCCGCCTGCGAGAGAATGATATCTTTTTGAACAACCCCAAGACCACCGCCAACGCCGCCGCCAAGCTGTGAAAGGTCATCGGAAAGAGTACCTTTGATACGTGTTTCATACCCCATTGCTACAGAAGAGATGGCAAGTTTGAGCCTCTGGGATGTTGCACGAAAGATACCATGCAATCCCTGAGGGTTGGTGCTTCTGTATGTTTTACCGCTTGCCGCACTCTCGATGGACGTCTGTACGTCACGCATAAATGCTTCAAACTGGTCAAGCACATCGTTAATGCTCCACGCAAATGCCGCCTCTTTTGAGTTGTCGTTTGGTATGCCAGTTATGCGCCCGCTTAGTTTTCCATCCGCCGCATCTTTAAGAATGTGGATAATTTCATCATGTATCTGTTCATGGCGTTGTTTGTTTTTATTGATCTTGAAGAGAGATAATAAGCTCATCGTAAGAGACCCCTTTTTCATGTAAAATATCTGTTAAAACTTTGAATGATGCGTCCACACCGCTGCTTTTTTCGACGGAGAGCATCTTTTGGTAGAGTGGAATAATGGTTTGGAGTGCTTTTGGGTCTGGTCGGCGTCTCACTGAATAGTAGTCCACGATATTGCCACGCTCATCAAGTGTTGCTGTGATGTTGGCATAAACCCAATAGTCATTGCCGTTTTTAGTCTTGTTGAGGACATAAGCAAAAACCTCCTCTTTTTTGGGGATAGTCTCCCAAAGGTAGCGAAAAACCGCTTTTGGCATCTCTGGATGTCTTATGATGCTATGCGCTTTGCCTAGCAGTTCCTCTTCTGTATATTCTGCCATATCCATAAAAATTTGGTTGCAGTACATGATGCGACCTCTAAGGTCTGTTTTTGAGACAATAAAATCTTCCTCTCTCATCTCTTTTAGCATAACAATTTCCCCTTTGTTGTATATAAGTTACTCTAATAAGAGGTGCATTATAACAACTTTTTTCTGCTAAAGTAAAGGGTAGCTGAGTTATGATGTCGCATGTCATTTCTTTTAGCAATCTTTTATTTTTTTTACTTTTCAGTTATCGGAGTTTATATCATTTTTCTGCCAAAAGTACTCTCTATGGCGGGATATGCCCCGAGTGATATAGGTATCATATTTGCCGCAGCTCCGCTTGTGCGTTTTTTAGTTCCTTTTGCTTTTATCAAGGGGCTGAAGATTAATACTGGAAGTTTTAACCTCTCTCTTCTCATCATGTGCTTGGGTGCGCTTTCGTTTTATTTTTCGCTTGAGAACTTTTACAAACTGCTTCTCTCAAACATATCGCTTGGCATCGGGCTTAGTATCGTACTTCCATACATCGAACTTATCTCTTTGAACTATTTGGGTAAAGAGCGTTATGGTAAGATTCGGCTCTTTGGTTCGGTTGGATTTATCTTGGTTGCTCTTGTTTTGGTAAAGTTTCTTACCTCACCAGATATTGCGCTTCTCTATCTTTTGGTTTTGGTTTTTGTTACCGCATTTTTTGGTTTTGCTATAGCAAAAAAAGCAGATACTCTTTTGGAAAAACATGCGCAAGTGTCCAATGATGTCCATCTTTTAAAGGATTGGAGATTGTGGCTGGGGCTTACGCTTATGCAGGTAAGTTTTGGTTCTTTTTATAACTTTTTTACAATTTATACAACTGACCATGGGATGAGTTTGGATGTGACAATTTATCTCTGGAGTTTTGGCGTGATTGTGGAGATTTTTATGCTCTATTTTCAAGGTGCGCTTTTACGTAAAAACTTGCTTCTCATCCTCCAAATAACTACTTTTGTAACAGCGGTGCGTTGGTTTTTGGTTTTTGCATTTGCAGATGTAGAGGCTATTTTGTTTTTCTCTCAAGCACTTCATGCGCTTAGTTTTGCACTTTTTCACTCAGCAGCGATTAGCTACCTCTTTTACATCTATAAGCATAAATCTTTGGCGCAACAACTATTTTCAGGTATCACGTACGGTTTTGGGGCATTTGTGGGGGCGTTAATCGCAGGGTATGTTTATGAACTCTACCCAAGCTACCTTTTTTTAAGTTCGATGATTATCGCACTTATGGCAACTTGGTTTTTATATTTGTGGGGGAGAAACCCACAAAGAGTTAGTAGTCCGCAATAAGATTAAATGTAAAAACTTTATCTGTTGAAGTTTTTCCAGGAAGTGCTGGTTTGTTGATGTAGTCAATATAGTACGCAATGCCTGCTGAGAACATAGGAGAGAGTTCTGTGGTGAAGGCTGTTTTTGAGTACATGAAGTAGTTTTCTACATCTGAAAATTCAGATCTGTAGTTGAAAATTTGGTGAAACTTGAGGTTTTCCAACACTTGCATGTTATACACCCCTTGAAGCCTGTAGGCAGCGTAAGATCTGTCATAACCGCCAAAAATCTTATCTTTGGCATAGAGAAGGTTTCCATCAATAGTTAAATCTTGAAAATCAGTTTCGAGGGTTATATATTTGGCACCTGGACCTGTGTAGAACTGATAGTCAAAACCTGAAAACTCATCATCTTTATAGCCTCCAAGATAATCGATGGAGAGTCTTTGCGAAAGCTTATAGTCATATAGCAACTCGCCGACAAATCTGCTTGTGTTTTTTATATCGTGGTCTGCTCCGTACTGCCAAAGCATTGAGAGTTCAAAAGAGTGTAAATCCCAATTACCGCTCACTTTTCCATCCATGTTGAGAGCTTCTGTGTCGGAGTTTCCAGAGTTGAGTGTATATCCAGCTTCGCCACGTATTTTGAAGATAAAATCATCTTTTGGCACGTAACTTTCAAGCTCTTTTAGGTTTGCATCCAGTTTTGCAATCTTCTCTTTTGTCTCTTTAATCTCATCTTTGATATCTTGTATATTTTGTGCCAAAAGGCATGAAGCGGCAATGGAGAGAGCGGCTACTTTTTTAATCATTTTTAATCCTTGTGTAGATGTACATTCATTTGTGGGTATGGGATAGAGATTTTGTTTGCATCAAATGCCAGTTTTACCTTCTCAATCATGTCAAAGTGAACCGCCCAATACTCCTCGGTCTTGACCCAAACACGAAACTCAAAATTTACACTGTTGTCTGCAAGGTCCGCAACTGCAACGAATGGAGCGGGGTCTTGAAGCACTCTTGCATCTTCTTTGATAACCTGCCAAAGCACCTCTTTTGCGAGTTTAAGGTCATCTCCATAGTCAATGCCAAACGTTAAAGTAACTCTTCGTGTAGGCTTGTTAGAGTAGTTGACGATGTTTGAACCAATGACGGAGGAGTTTGGAACCATAATGGTTTTGTTGTCGGGTGTCGCCATGATAGTAGAGAATAGGTTAATCTCCTCGATAGTTCCAGATACTCCTGCCGTGTCAACAAAATCCCCGACTTTAAATGGTCGAAAGATGATGATAAGCACCGCTGCACCGATATTTGAGAGCGAATCTTTGAGTGCTAGACCAATAGCCAAAGAGGCAGCCCCAAAAATCGCCAAGAAGGAGGCTATGTTGATGCCAAGCGTGCTAAGAGCGGCTAAAACAACAACGATAAGTAGAACAAAGTAGATAACATTTGAAAGAAAATTGACAAGTGTCAGGTCAACGTTGGCTTTAATCATTAGAGTTTTGATGATGGCTGTTGTTTTTCTAGTGACTATCTTTCCTAGAAAAAAGATGACAAGTGCGAGAACGATTTTTAGTCCATATTCGCTGATGTAAAACATTGCTGGTTGAGCATATTTTGAAAATTCCATTACTTCTCCTTTTTGTGGAATTGTAGTGAAATAGAGCTATAAAAGTGCTTTATCGTGCAGAAGTTTTGCTATATGACGGTAGGTTTGGATGTGTGGTGAGTCGATGTTTTCTAGGAGTTTTTCATACTTTAGGTATGTTTGCCACACTTTTTTCGCCTGCTCTTTTTTGCCTTTTTTGGCAAGCTCAAAACTTACAGAAGCGTTGATAAATCCTTTGAGAAGTTTGACTTCATCACTCTGCTCAAATCTTCGTGGATACCAAAGTGCTTCCAAATCCTCATGCGCTTCATAAAAATTGCCGCTTTGGATATTGTGTATAAAACGCTCAAGCTCTTGCATCGTCAAAAACCATCATATTTTCTCTCCAGTACCCTCTGCCGCCTCTTAGAGAAATGCAGTGGTGTTTTGGAAACTTTTTTTTGTACTCGCCCAGTCTGTTAAGCGTTGCTTTGCCCGTGTCGCAGTAGAAGACAAAAACACTCCCCTCAGGCTCTTTTGCAAGTTCGTAAGGGTTATAAAGCGTGGTATTTGCGCCGTTGATGGGAGAGAGAATGGTGTCGATAAGCAGCACTTTTACGCCCTTTGCTTCAAGGGCTTTTTTGTTCTCTAAAAACTCTCTTTGCGTCCACTCATCGCTAAACATTTTTATGCCTTTTTGGAACTAAAAAGTACGATAAGAGCCGTCAAAAATGCGCCTAAAAAGACGATGCTGTATCCCGTCGGCAAATCATAAAAGTAGGAGATGAGAATCGCACTTATGCTAAAAAACCATCCAAAAAGAAAACTTCCAAACAGAGGTTTTTTAAGCCCAAGCGAGAGAGAGACAAACGGTGGTGCTATAAGAAGCACAAAAACCACAAAAACTCCTGCAAGAGAAACGGAAGAGGTAACGGTGATGGCAAGAAGCGAGAAGAAGAGAAGCTCTTTGAAAAAGCCCTCTAGTTTAGGATATAAAAAGTATAAAGCAATGGCGATAAATGAGTAGATAACCCCGCTTTTCATCACTTCACTAGGAGGCGTGAAGAGTATATCGCTCGCCAAAAGTGACTTGAAATGTTCCATCCCCTCTGCCGAGTGGGAGAGTACCATCATAATCCCGCTTGCCCCCAAAACATAAAGTATGCCTATAAACGCCTCCAAATGCACTCTTCTTGTCGAAGCAAAGGCAATCAAAAGTGCGCTTAGCAGGGCAAAACCAAGTGTGAGAAGATAAAAATGCTCTTCATGAAAATAGCCAAGGCTAACAGATGAGCCAAGAGCGGCAAACTGTGCGATGGCAAGGTCGGTAAAGATGATGCCACGCTTTAGTATCTCCATCCCAAAGTATGAGTGGAGCATCACAAGAATAACAACGAGTGCGATGGGGACAAGGAGGATATCTGTCATTTGATGGCGCTTGTGAGGTGGTCAAAGAGTGCGCTGAGGTTGTCAATGTTCTCAAGTGCCTCTATGTCATGAGGCATTAAGATAATCTTTATGCCCGTCTTTTGGCTGATAAAATCGGCTGTTTTTGTGGAGTGATAGACATCATGCAAAATGCAGCATGGATTCTCTTTTTGTATCAGTTCTATGGTGTTCATAGTGTGTTTGGATGAGGGCGGGATGCCTGGGAGCGGTTCAATCGTGCCGATATTTACAAGCCCGTACGCTTTGTTAAAGTAGGCGAGGTTATCATGAAACTGAATAACTTTTCGCCCCTTTTTATCGCCCATCTTCTGCTCCCATTCACGCATCTTTGCTTGCCACATTGTAGCAAAAGCGGCGTAATTTTTCTCATATACCTCTTTGTCAACCGCATCTATGGAGATCAAAAACTCCTTGATAACTTTTGCAAGATGCAAGATGTTTTGTGGGTCAAGATGAAAGTGCGGGTTGCCATCGGGATGGATGTCGCCATCTTTTCTGTCAACACTGTTTGGCTTGTTTATAAGCTCTACATGGTGCGAGAGGTTGAGAAAAGTTTTGGCAGAAGGGGCGATTTTTGGGTTTCCTGCACGGTTAAGAAGCGGGGGAAGCCAGCCAATCTCCAGCTGTCCTCCATTCATGATAAGCGCATCGGCATTTCTCACTTTTGTGATAAGTGAGGGGCGTGGGATGATAAAGTGCGGATCCCAGTTACCCTGTGCCAAAACCGTCGTCGTGATATGCTCACCCCCTATCGTCTTTGTCAAAGCACCGATATATGGGTAGCTAACTGCAATATCCATATGCGCTAACAGTGTTAGTGGCAACAGTGTTAGCAGTGTTAGTAATTTTTTCATGGTTAAAAACTATGTGCCGCATGCGCACCGATAGAGATGTTTGCTTGCAAGATAATCGTATCGATTTTTTCTCTCTCGCCGTCTTCATTGAACATCGCATTGTCGTGGCTGTACTGAAGTCTAAAACGTGCAAACTCACTTGTGTGGTACTCTACCATCGCTGTGTATTTGTCAAGTCCGTTTGGCTGTTCGACATCTGTACCTGCTTTTGTAACATCATTTTTGAGTATTGTATCGTATCTCGCACCTACTCTCCAGTTGTTGTCATGCTTGTAGATAAGCTGAGAGTAGAGACCGCTCTGTTTTTTGAGCATTGTAGGAGAGACAAAATTACCTAACGTATTGTTCGCATACTGGATTCCGTCTAGTTCTCTTTGGAGATATTCGCTTTGCCATTTGATAGATTTGTAAGAGTCAAGTTGATGTAAAACTACAAAGTCGGCACCGCAGAGTTTTGCATCTCCGCCAAATGCGTGTGCATCCGCTCCCTCGTCGCTATGGTCTATTCTTGATTCGCCTTGCGCATAAGAGAGACCGCCTAAAAGTGTTGTGTTGCCAAAATCATGAGATGCTTTTAGATACCCTACATATAAAGATGTACCGTCACTTCCTTCAACTTTGCTTGGGTTTGCTACCGCATTTATCGCTGTCAAATCAATCTCTTCCTTTCCGAACATCTGTTCATTTTCGCCTTGAAGCACTTCAAAACCTGCCATCAAGTAAAACGGTGTCGGAGCAGTCCACTGGAGCTGTGCGCCTTTTTCATTTAGTCCGTGCATGCCCAAAAACGCCTCATACACAAGCGGCATATCTGCAAAATCCCATGCATGGTGGTGTTGTTCGTTGAGGTAGCCAAAGTTTGAGTTAAACTTTCCGCCCTTTACTCTCGCACCGTGTCCTAAAGCGTTTGAGGTAAAGAAAAGCTCTTCAATCTCTGCACCGTGTTCTGAGAAGTGAAATACACCGTCCATTGTAAAAAATGGGTCAACACTGCTTGAGAGAACAAGCTCGGCATAGTTGAGATTAAAGCCATTTTGAGCGTTATATGTTGAATGCTCATCACCGCCATGAGAGTGAGAACCCAAAAGCCCATGCGCTACACCTGGAACTTCCAAATGCCCAACTGCATCATCTTTGACATTTCTGTCCACATAAGAAGCGTCCATGATTAAAGAGATATCAGGGATAAATTTTGACTGATCAAACGTTCTTTTTTCCGCTGGAAGTACATCCGTACCATAAACCAAAGTTGCACACAGTGCGCTTGATAATAATATTTTTTTCATAATTTTCTATCCTAAAATAATTTTTTTGTTTTTGTAATAATTGTTTTTTTTGGGTTTAGGATATTGAGGGAGGAGCGCGGTTTTGGTTGGATTTTGTCTCGATGTGAAAGTATGTAACAGGTGCGGTGTGTGCTATGGCTTCAAAATGAGAGAGTTCGACATCTTGTACGAATGAGACGGCATCTGCACTTACGATGTTGCTATTTACGGTACAGATGAGACACGTTGCACCGTCATTGTGCTGGATGTGCTTTACTTCATGGATAGCCGCAAAGCTTGTAACAATAGCAAAGAGAATAGATAACAATATATTAAATTTCATCGGCGGAATTTTACCATAATTTTACGGCACCTCTATTTTATGTTATCATTAGAAACTATCCTTATTTAAGGCAGGAGTTGCCATGTTTCATACTAAAAGTGTGCAAGAGACGCTGCAACATCTGGAGTGTAGCAGTGAGGGGCTTAGTGCTGATGAGGTGACCAAGCGTACACAACGCTATGGAAAAAATGTCCTGCAGCAAGCAAAAAAGCGTGGCGTGGTTGCCATATTTGCCCAGCAGTTTAAAGGTCCTATTGTCTATATTTTGGTTATCGCCGCAGTTGTTTCGTTTTTGATTGGGGAGTATAGCGATGCGGGGTTTATTTTGGCGGCACTTCTGCTAAATGCAGTAGTTGGAACGTATCAGGAGTATGTTGCGGGAGAGAAGGCGGATGCTTTAAAAAAGGCGATAAAGACATTTGTTTATGTCCTAAGAGATGGGCGCAGGGTGGAGATAGCCAGTGAAGATGTGACTGTCGGGGATGTGGTTTTTTTTGAATCTGGTGTAAAAGTTCCCTCCGATATACGTCTGCTTGAAGCAAATGAACTTCAAGTCAATGAGTCGCTTCTCACGGGAGAATCGCTTGAAGTGGGCAAAAAGCATGACTATATCTCCATAGATGCCAATGAGCCTATCGCAGAGAGAAAAAATATGCTCTACGGCGGCTCTTTAGTCACAAAAGGCAGAGCCATAGGCGTTGTCACGGCGGTGGCACAGATGACAGAGGTGGGCAAAATCGCCTCTCTTTTGGCACATGAAAAAACAGCACAACCGCCTTTGACAGCAAGAATGGAGAAATTTTCTCTAAACATCGCAAAGATAGTCGGCGGTGTCGCACTTTTTATCATTTTGCTTGGCTTCTCTCATGATATGCCACTTAAAGAGATTTTCTTTCTTACGGTTGCGCTCTCAGTATCGTCGATCCCAGAGGGGCTTCCTGTAGCTATTACCATAGCTCTAAGTGTTGCTAGTGCGGCGATGAGCAAGCGAAATGTTATCGTACGCAGACTCTCTGCCATCGAGGGGCTTGGTTCATGTACGCTTATTGCAAGTGACAAAACGGGGACGATGACGCAAAACCGCCTTAGCGTTGCCTACATAGTAACACCTCAAAAAAGCTACAACCCAAACGAATACATCAACGAACATCTGCTTCTTGGCGCAAAGCTATGCAATGAATCGACATCTCATGAAGAGGACGGAGAGAGAGTTTTTATCGGTGATCAGGTGGATGTGGCTCTTGCACGCTATGTGCTTGAGCTTGATGAGGAGCTTTTTAAGCGACATGAAAAACAAAAACCCATTGACGCCATGCCATACGAACCCATCAACAAATACTCCGCAGCGAGCTACCAGATAGATGGGGAGAAGATGCACTTTATCAAAGGCTCTCCAGAGATAGTCGTTGGCATGTGCGCCATGAGCGAGGGTGACGCAAATGCGGTTCTTGCACAGGTGGACGAATGGGCGGCAAAAGGGTTTAGAAATATTGCGCTTGCCTACAAAGTGAGTGACGAGAGCGGTATCGCCAAAGAGGGGTATGGTTACATAGGATTTGCCGCCATTGCCGACCCGCTTCGTGAGGGTGTAAAAGAGGCGGTTTTAAAGGCGCAAGAGGCGGGCATCAGTGTCGCTATCGTAACGGGAGACCATCCAAACACCGCATTTTTTATCGCAAAAGAGCTTGGTATCGCTCAAAGTGAAGATGAGGTAATCGATGGCTTGGAGATTTCCCGCTGGATGGAGCGTGGAGGAGATAAAGAGGAGCTTGCAAACAAGCGTGTTTTTGCCCGTGTTTCGCCTGAACAAAAACAGCGCATTATAGGGGCGTTTCAAGAGCTTGGACACTATGTGGCGGTAACGGGAGACGGTGTCAACGATGCACCAGCACTGAAGTTTGCCAACATCGGCATCGCCATGGGAAAAAGCGGCACGGATGTGGCACGTGAATCAAGTGACCTCATACTGACCGATGATGCTTTTGGCTCTATCGTAAATGGCGTGGAGGAGGGGCGTGTGGCGTATGACAATATCCGCAAAGTGATTCATCTGCTCCTCTCCACGGGACTTGCCGAGATTGTGCTTGTCGTACTCTCTATCCTCTTTTTTATCCCCATGCCTCTTTTGCCCGTGCAGATACTTTGGCTCAACATAGTTGCAAACGGCATACAAGATATGGCACTCGCCGCTGAGAGAGCAGAACCAGAGGTGCTAAAACGTAAACCACGTGACCCAAAAGAGCCGATATTTAACAAAGTCATGATAAGCAGGATTGTCGTGGGCGGCTTGTACATGGGCTTGTCCTCATTTGCACTCTTTTACACACTGCTTTCATTTGGATACCATGAAGATGCGGCGAGAAATATTACTCTGCTTTTGATGATACTTTTTGAGAATGTCCACACATTTAACTCACGCAGTGAAAATATCTCGATTTTTAAAATCAACCATGCCAAAAATATGCTTTTGTGGATATCCGTCGCAGTCGCTCAAGGTATCCATATAGTAGCGATGTACAGCCCTTTTATGCGCTCCGTACTAACCATTGAACCAGTAACACTGCAGATGTGGGGAACGCTACTCTTTTTGGCACTGACACTCGTAGCGGTAATGGAAGCGGAGAAGTTTTTTAGGAAGAGAATCGCTTGATACACACCAAAACGAACTTGCCCGTTTTGGTGTTTGACTTACTTTCTTTGGAAGTGGGGCTTTAGCCCCGCAAAAAGATTTATCTGCCTCCAGGACCTCTGTTGGCTCTGTTTTCTTGCATCTGTTTGTTTTGCGCTTCAAGGAGTTCCATCTTAGTCACTTTGCCATCACCATCCGCATCAAGAGATTTAAAATCAGGCGCATTTCCTACATTTCTCATCATTGTTTGGTTTTGGCTACTCTTTTTTATTATTCTCTCTTCTCTAACTTTGGTATGCTCATCCTCTGTTATAAAGCCGTCTTTGTTGATATCAAACGCTTCAAAAGATATCGGACCTCTATCGGGCATTTCAGCCGCATAAAGATTTGACATCAACAGCACCGCTGCAACAAAACTTAAGCCCATAAACGCAGTAAACTTTTTCATCTTACACCTCTTTTGTTGATATGAAAATATTGTAGCAAATTTGTGTGAATTTATTGTGGAATTAGGCTTTTTATTTGCTATTTCAATCTTTTGAAAATCTCCAAAGCTTGCATCTCAAACTTAGAAAATGCAAACCACTTTTTACCCAAATCTTTGAGACTTGCTCCTACATGGTACATCTCTTTTTGGTCGATGATGAGAAATCTATCATGTGCATTTTTAAACTCGTTTAACTCTATATTTTGGTATTGCGCTTGGTATTTTTGGTGGTCAAGCTTTAATTGTTTTGAGATAGTTTGTGTGTAGATTTTTATTTTTAGGTTTGGATATTTGCTAAAGAGTGTAAAAACGGTGTCGTCGATGTAGTTGTCAATGAGTACTATTTCACTCTTAGCACTACGAAACAAATCATTTACAAAAACATAGGCATCGTATGTTTGCCCATCAAAAAAGATTCCCTTGCTTGGTTTAAGAGAGTTGTTTTCGAGTGAATTTGAAATATTTTCTACTTTTGCTTTTAAAAATACTACATCATTTTCAAGCTCTTTAAACCTTTGATGTGTGATCTTTTCGGAGTTGATGACATAGCTGTTTTGGATATAGTTTTTGAGTATAGAAGTTGCCCATTGCCTGAATTTTGTAGCAGTAATTGAATTTACTCTATATCCTACGGAGATAATCATGTCAAGATTGTAATGCTCTAAATTTCGCTCAACCGCTCTATTTCCTTCTTTTTGAACTGTCAAGAAAAACTTGACAGTTGACTTCTCATCCAATTCTTCATCTTTAAAAATACGATTGATATGCAAGCTGATATTTTGTTTTGTGACTTCAAAAAGTTCAGCTATCTGCTTTTGGGTAAGCCAAAGAGTCTCTCCGACAACTGAAACATCAAGCTCTAATTCGCCGTCATTGTAGATAACCATATTTGATTTGTTTAACTTGTCCATTGCTTAGAGTTCCAAGTATTGATTTTACAAATCATACTAAAATAATCTATTTGCATTGAAAAATATGTCATTTTGCAATGTTTTATTGTAACAAGTCAACTTTACTAAGAGATTTTCCCCTCCAACTCACTAACAACCTGACGCATTTTAAAGAGCGAATCGGGGTTTAGCGAGATGGAGTCTATGCCATTTTGTACCAAAAACTCTGTGATTTCTGGGTAGTCCGAGGGGGCTTGTCCGCAGATGCCTATGTATTTTCCTCTTGTTTTGCATGCTTCTATCGCCATTTGCAGCATTCTCTTAACCGCTTCGTTTCGCTCGTCAAATATATGGGCGATTTTTGCACTCTCTCTGTCAACTCCGAGGGTTAGTTGCGTGAGGTCGTTTGAGCCGATGGAGTAGCCGTCAAATACCTCTAAAAACTTATCAGCCAAGATGACATTTGCGGGAATCTCGCACATCGCATAGATTTCAAGCCCATTTTCGCCTTGAACAAGCCCTTTTTCTCTCATGACGGCTATGACTTTTTTGCCCTCCTCTGGTGTGCGGACAAATGGAATCATGATTTTCATATTGTCAAGCCCCATCTCCTCACGTACCCGCTTGAGTGCTTCACACTCCCACTCAAATGCTTCACGGTAGCTCTCGTCATAGTAGCGGCTAGCCCCACGAAAACCTATCATCGGGTTCTCCTCCTCCGCCTCATAATCAAATCCGCCTCGCATCCCACGGTACTCGTTGCTCTTAAAATCACTCGTTCGTATAATGACGGGTTTTGGGTGAAAAGCCGCCACAATCATCCCCACGCCCTCGCTGATTTTTTGTATAAAAAACTCTTTTGCGTCAGTATGAGGGGTCATAAAAGAGCGGATTTGCTCCTCATCCTTGACGCTTTTGCCTTTATACATATCTATAAGTGCCATCGGATGGGCGTTTATGGAGTTGTTCATGATAAACTCCATTCTGGCAAGTCCAACGCCGTCATTTGGCATCTGTGCAAAGCCAAAAGCCTCTGCTGGGTTGCCGACATTGACATAGAGTTTAGTTTTTGTGGGTTTGAGGTTGCTGATGTCCGTTGTCTTGATGGTGTACTCAAGCACACCCTCATAGACATGCCCTTCATCGCCCTCGGCACAACTTACCGTCACTTTTTGTCCATTTTGCAGAAGAGTAGTTGCATCGCCACACCCGACAACGGCAGGTACACCTATCTCCCGTGCCACGATAGCCGCATGGCACGTACGGCTTCCACGGTTGGTCACAACTGCTGAGGCTTTTTTCATAACAGGCTCCCAGTCGGGGTTTGTCGTATCTGCCACCAAGATATCGCCCTCTTTAAAGCGAGCAAATTCGGAGGTGTCGTTGATGATACAGACCTCACCGCTCCCTATCTTCTCGCCGATAGCACGCCCCGATGTGAGCAGTTTTGCACCTTTTGCATTAAGTGAATAGTGCTTGCTTGTCATGCTCTGATTTTGTTTGCTCATAACCGTCTCAGGTCTTGCCTGAACGATGTAAAGTTTGCCGTCATTGCCATCTTTTGCCCATTCGATGTCCATCGGTCGTCCGTAATGCTCTTCAATAACAAGTGCCGTTTTGGCAAGAGAGAGGACTTCATCATCGCTGATAGAAAATCGGTTTTGCTCCTCTTGTGTTGTCGGGATATTGAGTGTTCTTGAGGTGGCGTCATAGAGCATCTTCTCTTTTTTGCTCCCCAAAGAGTGTTTTAAAATGGTGGTTATCCCCTTTTTAAGTGTCGGTTTAAAGACGAAAAACTCATCGGCATTTACCCGTCCGCTTACCACATTTTCGCCCAGCCCCCAGATGGAGTTGATGAGGATGAGATTTTGTGAACCGCTCTCGGTGTCAAGTGTAAACATAATCCCGCTTGATGCCCCATCACTTCGCACCATCTTCTGCACGCCCACGGAGAGAGCAACTTTGAAATGGTCAAACCCACGGCTTGTGCGGTAGCTGATGGCTCGGTCGGTAAAGAGTGAAGCGAAACACTTTAGAGTGCATGCCAAAAGCTCCTCTTGACTGCTTACATTTAAAAAAGTCTCTTGTTGTCCCGCAAAAGAGGCATCGGGCAAATCCTCGGCAGTCCCTGAAGAGCGAACCGCCACATCTATGTGTTGCGAACCGTAAGCGTTTGAGAGGGTTTTGTATGCTTCAAGAAGTTCATCGGCTAGAGCTTTTGGAAGGTGTGAGTTTAAGATAAGAGTGCGGACTTCAAGTCCATGCTTTTGGAGATTGTCGGTATCGGTTATGTCCAAATCACTCAAGATTTGAGCTATCTTATCTTTGATACCGTTTTTTTGAAGAAGCAGCCAGTAAGCCTCGCTTGTGGTTGCAAAACCGTTTGGAACAGTGATACCCTTTGGGGTTAGGTTTTGGTACATCTCCCCAAGTGAAGCGTTTTTGCCGCCTACGATAGGAACATCACCGATACTAAGTTCATTGAAAAAGCGAATGTAGCGCATAGCAAAACCCTCCGATATTAAAAAATGGAATTAAAATCTTCTAAATAATTATTAAACTAGACCCTGAATCAAGTTCAGGGTGACGGTGGGAGGGGTCGTCATTCCAGGCTTGTACCACAAGGGTATTTCCTTCGGTCACTTGGAATCTAGTTCATGATTTAATCAGAAATTTCAATTAAAACACTCCCGATATAGAGCGAACAAGTGCGTTCTCAAGTGCTGGTTTAGCCTCTTCAAACTCTAAGTTAACCTGATTAGCGGTGCTTACGATGCGGGTTCTATATGTTTTCCACTCGATTTTTCCGCCTTTGATATCTTGCTTTGTGGTAGTAGAGCTTCCTTGATCCAGATAGGCTTTTTGCGTTTGCGTGACAACTTCACCCTCTAGCGGTCTCTCACGAATCTGCAAATCAGTCACCATCACATAGAGGTTGTCTTTTACCATCGCATCAGCAGCAATTCCTACTACCGCTCCTGCCAAACCAAGGGCTGCTCCAGTTCTTCCGCTTCCCGTTGCCGCATAACCAGCGGCAGCACCCATGACGCCTCCGCCAAATGCTGAATTGACATAAGATTGAGACTCTTTGAGGTCAGATTTGCCTACTTTGAGGATATTGCCCTGTAGCATATAGGTCGCCTCTTTTGGGTCTTTTGTTACCTTGTATCCTCTGTTTGTCAAAGCGGTTTCAATGGCTGGTTGTACATTTACCTCTTTGTCAGATGTGTTTTTTATTTCTACATAAACAATCCTCTTTTCCTGTGCAACAGGCTCTAAAAAGAGAGTTTCAGACATCCTTGTTTGAACATCCAAATCTTTTTTACTAATGGCAGTATCCATTGCACTACAACCACCCAAACCAATAGCCACGACTCCAAGCACAAAAGAGAGTGTCAATACACTTGCTATTTTTTTCATAAAAATTCCTTTTTATCTGTAATATATAAAATGATACTCAAAAAACTTAAACATCGCTCCTTGCAATAAAAATATGCTAAACTAGAAAAAAAATTCCAAAGGGAGAAAAAATGAGACGATTTCTGGCGATGTTGCTACTTCTTGCCTTTTTTGCGGGATGCAGTTCCAAAGAGGCTACCGTTAAAAAAGGGTATTTTTACTTTAGCGGCGATACAAAAGGGGTGGAGATTTCTATCGACAAAGGGCAGAGATTTGGCATAGTAACGGGTCAAAACAACCTATACACCATTGCTTTTGGAAGTCATACGATTGAGATTTACAGAAATGATTTGAAGCTTGTGAGCTACACATTTGTCGTACATGAAGAGATTGCAAAAGAGATAGTGATACAATGAAGATAAACACGCTCTATATATCGGCGCAAGAGAAAAATGTCGGTGCGCTTTTTGTCTCTATGGGAATGATGGAGATGCTCAAGCGCAACATCGACAAAGTGGCTTTTTTCCGCCCTATCATCCCCTCAAAAGATGTGCGTGACAGAGATATAGAGTTTATGGTTGAGCGTTACAAGCTCGGCATGGAGAATGAGGAGTGCTACGGGTTTGACCTTGATAGCTTGGAGACGCTTCTTGCTTCAAGTGGCGTGGATGAGGTTTTGGGTACTCTTGTGGCAAAGTTTCAAAAGCTTGGAGAGCGTTACGATTTTATCCTTTGTGAGGGGATAGCCCGCTCACTTTTGCCCTTTAGCCAAAATTATGACCTAAATGCGCTTATTGCCCAAAATTTCGGGGCTTCCATCATCAACATCATCAACGCAAAAGATAGAACGGTGCAAGAGATTTATGAAAATATCTCCATCGAAAAAGAGCATCTTCTCTCCATGAACACTCTATGTTTTGCAACTTTCATAAGCCGCATAGATGCACAAAAACGCTCTTTTTTTGAAACACATTTTGGAGGAGCTGAACAAAATATCTACTTTTTAGAGGAGCTTGGAGAGCTTGATGTGCCTACTCTTGAAGATGTCATCGAGACGCTTGAAGCCAAAAAGATAGTTTTTTGCCAAAATGACAACGCAAGAGCCATTCGAGGCTTTAGCATCGCTACATCGGGAGTTGAGAGCTTTTTGGAGCAGATAAAAGAGGATGATTTGGTTATCGTGGATGCGGAACGTTCAGATATCATTTTGGGGCTTGTTGCTTCGTTTTACTCAAAAGAGTACCCAAAAATCAACGCTGTTCTTTTTATAAACAAAGTAGAGTTGCATCCAAATATGGCAAAGATAATCATGGGACTCAAAGAGTACAACATCCCCTTTTTAAGCATAAAAAATGATGCCATTGAGAGCGTGAAAAAACTGCTCCATGTCCGCTCAAGACTGCGCCAAAACAGTGAGAGAAAGATAGCGTTGGCACTTGGTCTCTTTAACGCCAGCATTGACGCCTCCGTGCTTGAAGCAAAGATTCAGACGCAAAAGAGCGATGTTGTGACACCCGTCATGTTTGCGTACAAACTCTTTGAGATGGCACGCAAAAAGAGAAAAAAGATAGTCTTGCCAGAGAGTTGCGATGAGAGGATTTTACGTGCAGCTGAGATAGTTTTGCGCCGTGATGTGTGTGAAATCATCTTTTTAGGCAGAGAAGATGAGGTGCAAGAACACGCCCAAAAACTAGGGATTGACATCAGCAAAGCAACCATCATAAACCATGAAACGTCCGAACTTTTCGAGGAGTTTTGCAACACATTTTACGAGATGAGAAGAGAAAAAGGACTCACACTTCAAGCCGCCAAAGATGCCATGATACATGTGAACTATTTTGCCACGATGATGGTGCATTTGGGGTACGGCGATGCGATGGTAAGCGGTGCGATGCACGCAACGGCGGACACCATCAGACCAGCACTGCAAATCATCAAAACAACCCCAGAGACCAAGCTTGTTTCAAGCCTCTTTTTTATGTGCCTTAAGACAAAAGTTTTGGTTTACGGCGATTGTGCGCTCAACCAAAATCCAAATGCGCAGGAACTTGCCCAAATCGCCCTCTCGTGTGCCGCAACCGCCCAGCTCTTTGGCATAGAGCCAAAAGTCGCAATGCTCTCCTA
This sequence comes from Sulfurimonas sp., assembly GCA_030247515.1. Classification (GTDB taxonomy): domain Bacteria; phylum Campylobacterota; class Campylobacteria; order Campylobacterales; family Sulfurimonadaceae; genus Sulfurimonas. Next base: position 19,924 of record JAOTSA010000029.1, read on the forward strand.
CTCAACGGGGAGCAGCGGCAGTGGTACGGATGTGGACAAAGTGCGAGAGGCGACACAAATCGTTAAAACACTTCAGCCAGACCTTAAAATCGAAGGTCCGATTCAGTACGATGCGGCGATTGACAAAGAGGTGGCGGCTATCAAACTTCCAAACTCTGAAGTGGCGGGAGAGGCGAGCATTTTCATCTTCCCAGACCTAAACACGGGCAACAACACCTATAAAGCCGTCCAACGCTCAAGCGATGCCATAGCCATAGGACCGATTTTGCAAGGGCTGAAAAAACCAGTCAATGACTTGAGCCGTGGATGCAGTGTAGAGGATGTCGTAAATACCATCCTTATAACTGCTATTCAAGCAGGAAATGTATGAAAATAGCCGTTATCAACTCTGGAAGCTCCTCTATCAAGTTTAAGCTCTTTTTGATGCCCAGCGGTGAGGTTTTGGCGCAAATGGTTGTTGAAAAAATCGCTGAGCAGACATCAAAGATAACGCTCCATTTCAAAAACGAGACAAAAGAGTTACATCGGCATATCGCCAACCATCATGAGGGGCTTAAGCTTATCAACTCCACGCTCAAAGAACTGCATATCGTGGATCATTTTTCATTACTTGATGCTATAGCGCACAGAGTGGTTCATGGCGGAGAGTTTTTCCAAAACGCCACGCTAATAGATGAGAGAGTTATCCAGAAGATAAGAGAGTTTATCCCGCTCGCACCGCTGCACAACCCATCCAACCTTGAGGGGATTTTAGTAACGCTCAAAAAAGCTCCAAACGTTCCACAGATAGCGGTTTTTGATACAGCGTTTCATGCGACAATGCCAAAAGAGGCGTATCTTTACGCCTTGCCGCTCTCTCTTTATGAAAAACACAAAATCCGCCGTTACGGTTTTCACGGAACTTCCCACGCCTATGTCATGCAAGAGGTCGCAAAAGAGATGGCAAAAAGCCCTGAAACGCTAAATGTCATTACGCTTCATCTCGGAAATGGCTCAAGCGCATGCGCCATCAAAGAGGGTAAAAGCATCGACACTTCCATGGGTTTTACCCCGCTAGAGGGGCTGATGATGGGTACAAGAAGCGGAGATATAGACCCCGCAATCATCCTCTATCTCCAAAGAGAGTTAGGTTTTAGCACAGAGCAGGTCGATAAGCTTTTAAACAAAGAGAGCGGACTTTTGGGAGTATGCGGCGAGATAGATGTACGAGAAATCCAAAAAAGAGAGGATGAAAATGCCCACACAGCCATAGAGATGATGGCACGAAGAGCAAAAAAATACATAGGCGCATACATCGCTCTTTTGGGAAAAGTTGATGCCATAGCTCTCACAGCAGGTATCGGAGAAAACTCTGCGTTTGTGCGAGAAAAAATCTTGCAAGATTTAGAGCCACTGAGCATCGAGCTAGACAAAGAAGCAAACAGCCAAAACAGAAAAAAAATCTCAAAACCAACCTCCAAAATAGAGATTTTCGTTATCAAAACAGATGAAGAACTTCAAATGGCAAAAGAGACATATCTGCTCCTTGGCACAATCTCCACAGTTATATAATTTTTTTTTATCAAAACAAGAACTCTAAGATATTTTTCGTGTTACTTTTTTACACAATATGATAATTTTATCACACTTTATAAAAAGCACTTCTTGTCAAAGTGCTATTTGAAAAAAGATATTAAAT
>JAOTSA010000163.1 GCA_030247515.1 Sulfurimonas sp.
TTCCATAAAGACTTATATAGTGATTTGGTATTTTATTTGTATTCTCTTTTAAAACAGTTTGAATTTTATTTTGCCAAAAATGAGTTTTACCACTTCCCCATTTTCCAGAGAGCATAATAACTTTACCTTTGCTAATATCTTGGACTAAATAACCCTTATCCTTATCAATCAAATAATTTTGTAATTTTTCTATGTGATTCATTTTATACACTCACAACTTCATCAATCTCAAACTGTTTTAGGATGTACAGGGCATTTGTTTTTACTACTGCATCCTTAAAACTGCTGTCTTTGAAAACTACTCTCATGCTATCAAGTCCATAATCTTCTACGAATTGCTTTTTTAGCTGAGCTATTTTTTCAACAGTATCAATATCTATATTATCATCCAAACACACAACTAACATACCTGAACCGATGATAAATACTTTTTTACCATTTATTTCTAACTCTTCCATAAGCAGAGTTAAGTCAAGTCCGTATTTTAGGAGGATTTCGTAGAGTAGGTCTTGTGAGGTTCTGTCCTCTTTGATATTTTCAACGCTATCAAGAAGATTTTGTTCTAAGTTCTCAAAGTTGCTATCCCATATTTTGATATTTGAGCTGTCGAGTTTGAGGACTTTGAAGCCGATATCAAGCGGAGGTGGGACTTCAGTCCCGCCAAAAAGTCCATCATCATTTTGGAAGTGGGGTTTTAACCCCGCATTTTTAGGCGGGACTAAAGTCCCACTTCCGATAATCTTCTCCCCTGCACGGCGGATGCGCTCTTTGCCTATTTCGCAAATTGTAGGAAATTCTTTATTATCAGTTGGCTCTGGTAACTGAACACAAATAAATCTTCTATTTCCATTATCTTCACTATTTAATTTCATAACGGCATGTGCTGTTGTTGCTGAACCGCTAAAAAAATCGAGAATGATTTCATTTCGTTTAACACCAATTTCTACCATTAAAGTTAATAATTGAATTGGTTTAGGATTATCAAATAAATCTTTTTTGAATAATTCTAAAATTTCGCTACTTCCATTACTTGTAGTTCCATAATTTGTTAGCAAACTTCTTGGGGTTTTGCCTTCGGGTTTTCTTTGTTTAAAAAAAACTGACCATGAGTTACTATTTTTTTCAAATTTTATTTCATCATTCTTCAAATCTTCATAAAATCTTGCCTCAGAACGCAACCAGCTTAATGGGTTACCATTTTCATCAAATTGTAAAACAGTTCCATCAGGACAAGTAATCGGATAATATTGTTTACCAGACTTTCTTTTAAATGTATCCCAAAAATATTTTCCTAATTCATCTCCTTTGGAATATCTCTTTTCATAATCTGCTTCAAAACTTTGAAATAGATTTGGTAATTTACTTTTATTTTTTGCAAACATTAAAAGGTATTCATGTTCTGTAGCAACATATTTTGAATCATTACCACCACCTTTCTTTTTTTGCCAGACGAATTCAGCTACAAAATTATCCTCCCCAAATATCTCATCACAAAGCTTTCTCAAATTTGACACTTCATTATCATCAATAGAGATAAAAATAACCCCATCATCTTTAAGCAGATTTCGTGCAAGTTTGAGGCGTGGGTACATCATGCTCAGCCAATCACTATGGTATCTTCCGTTTGTGTCGCTGTTTGTGCTTAAACGGTTTCCCTCACCATCGACTTGTCCAGTGATTTCAAGATAGTTTTTAATATTGTCTTTGAAGTTGTCTTTATAGACAAAATCTTTGCCTGTGTTGTATGGCGGGTCGATATATATCATCTTGACTTGCTTGTGGTAGCTTTTTTGAAGGAGTTTGAGCACCTCTAAGTTATCGCCCTCTATGTAGAGGTTTTGTGTGGTGTCCCAATCTTTACTCTCTTCTTTACAAGGTCGGAGTGTGCCTGTACTTGGAGTTTGAGCTATGCGTTTGGCTTCGCTTTTTCCAGCCCATGTGAAGTTGTAGCGTTGGGCCTCATCCTCCGCAAATGTACCTAACTCCTCTTGAAGTTTCGCAAAGTCTATTTTGCCCTCGCTAAATACTTCGGGGAATAGTTCTTTGATTTTTTCTATGTTTTGGCTCACTATGTTCATACC
>JAOTSA010000164.1 GCA_030247515.1 Sulfurimonas sp.
TCTTTTATGTATTTCAGATATTTTACTTCTAGGGTGCAATTTTAAATCTTCTATAATCAAAGCTCGTAAATGAGGCTCTTCCATGGTTTTCAAACTCGGTTTTAAATCATGTTCTACGGAAGACAATATCTTGCTGTTCACCATATACATCAAACCTTTTGTTTTTCCCTCTGTTAAAAGTATATTTTTATTTACAAGATTATCAACCCAATTTCTCAATCTATCATCGCCATTTAATTGTAAAATTTTCGCCAACTCATAACCTGAAATTTTTTTGTATCTAACGATAGCACCAAGTGCAATGATTTCTTTTTGATTTATCTCATAATGTTTTGCCAGATAATCTAAAATTTGTAAAATTTCATTATCAATTATTGAGGAATAAATAGTTACTTGAACATAGTTTATATCACTTTCTATTTTTGGATACCTTTTGCCGTCAAGACTTAGTTTTTCATAGATAAGGTCATATCCGCTGCCTTCATTTTCCATCAACTTTAAAGCTTTGAAAGTGTCGATTAAGTGAGGGTTTCTTCTATGCACTTGATGAAGTATATTGTCTTTAGTTATTCCAAGAGGCAGTCCTCCCGGATTTTTTATCTCCAGTCTATCCTTATAAACCAATATAAATATATCTCCTGATATTGTGTAAGACTTATGTACAAACGCATTTACAAGCAATTCCCTAACTACATCTTTTGCATAGTGTCGTATCTGTTTTCTAAACATTCCATCAGGCAACTCAAAACTATAGTTTAACTCCACAGCTTCTTTTTCTATCTCCAACAAAAGCTCTTTCGGATTATGTTGATTTAAACTCCAATCAACTTTTCTAATCTTTTTTTCATCTTCATCATAAACTATATATTGCACAGTTATTGGGTAGTTTAATTTTGAGCGTTGTTTAAAATTTCCAAGCCATAAAATGCCAAGATTTGTCAAAAAATCATTTTCAGTTAGTCTATAATATTCCAAAATATCTAAATCAGTTTGATTTTTTATAAAGTCACTTACTCTGTCAGAGCCTCTAATTTCACTAATGAAATTTTCTATATTTTCAAGTTCGAGTTGTGAAATATGTGTTTTTGTAGCTACAAGCTCCCACTGAAAAGCACCTTTTTCATGAGCCAACCTTGTAAGTTCTTCACCTTTTACGGGCGTACACTCATCTCCGACTCTTACAAATACTCTTCCTTCACTTGTTGTTGCGATGGTTTTCATAGATGGATAAATTTGGATTATAAAGTATTCTCCACCGTTTTCATGAATCTTGATGTCTGGATTTACAAGCCCTACGCTATCCGTCAAGCTTCGTAATGTTTTGATTACCGTATTCATCTCATCTTGATTTATTTTCTGCTCTTTTGGAGGTAGTTTTTCTTTATCTTCAATTCCTAAAAACAAATAACCACCCTGAGCATTTGCCAAGCATACACAGGTTTTTGCTAAATCTTTTAAATCTGCTGTTTTACCTATTACTTTTTTAAGGCTTTTGTACTCTATGGTGCTGTTTTCATATTTTTGTATGTTCATTTATTCCCCTCCACAATCTTAATCTCATCTTCACTCAGCCCATAAAGCTCATACACCATTTTATCTATCTCTTTGTCGGTTTTGGTTATCTCTGTTTTTAGTTTACATGTAAGGGCTTTGTCGTTTTCAAAGATGGCTTGCCACTCTTGTTTGAAGTTGCGTTGGGCTAGTTTGTCGGCAAATTTTCGTTTGAGGGCTTTTGTGTATTCTGTTACAAACTCCTCAAATGTCAGCTCTTCAAAGTTTTGCAGTTTTTTTGTGAGTTTTTCGAGTTTTAGTTCGTTTGTGAAGTTTTGTTTTGTCTCTTGGAGGTTTTTGTTCAACTCCAGCATTTTGTCTGCTTTTTGGATGAATGGGGTTTGTTGTACTTCAGAAATATCCATTATTGGTAAATCTTTAATTACACTAGGTTTTATTTCAGCAAATGTTTTTCCTGATTGTGGATTATCCATTGAATATAAAAAATTTAAAAATTTTGAATTTAATAAAACTTGTAAATATTTTAAATTCATATTTTCAGATGAAATAATGAATATAGA
>JAOTSA010000165.1 GCA_030247515.1 Sulfurimonas sp.
TTTCAGATGAGATAGAAAAAGGCGTGGTGTTTTGTGTGAAATCACTTAAACCTCAAACTGGTGCAGATGGATTCTCTCTTGAACCGTACTACTTAGTGCATGTAGATAAAAACAATGAAATCAGAACCGCATTTAGCAGTGCAAAACTCATTTTAGATATGTATAAAAACTTATGTTTGGGCAAAGATGAAGCCATAAAAGAGCTTGTTGCACAGTTTGAAAAAAAGACGAACAACTACTCCGATATGCAACACTACCAAACAGGTTTAAAAGTTGCCATAGAGAGCATTATCGGCAAAAAGGAAGAGAGTGGAATGAACTCACTTTTTAGTCGTGGTGGGACGAGTATCTCAACTGATGGTTTTAACGATAGCGAAGATTTTGAGCTTATATCTTTTTTAGTGATAGAGTAGATGCAAGAGCTAATAAACAATCTCGGCTTAGAAGCTTCAAGCAAGATAGGCAAAAAGATTTTTAAAAAACAGTTTATAGAAAATTTTTCTCTCAGCGTTGCAGACAAAAAGATACTTACAAACGATATCCAGAGTATAACTCTTGAGTATTTACTCAACAAAAACACCATAAATATTGCTCCTTATATCGACGCAGAGCAGGATTATTCAGAAATAGCTTTTATAAAAGTAGAGATACTAAGCCCAAACAAATTGGGGCAAATAACAAACATAGTTCAAAATATCCCTTATCCTCTCATCATATTCTTGGCATGTGGAACTAAGTTTTGCATTAACATAAGTCCAAAACGCATTAACAAAGCAGATAGCAGTAAACTTGTAGTCGAAGAGAGTTTTTTTACAGAGTGGATAGATCTCTCAAATAGCACAAAAATAGAAGATGATTTTTTAGAGAGTCTCAAAGCAAAGCACCATCCATACACCGACCTTTTAGCTTTTTTTACGAGCTATTTAGATAAACTCATAGCTTTTAAGCTTGCTAAGTATAGTGGTTCCCTAAATCCACATGCCAACACAAAAGAGATTCTGCAAAATATCCAAAGTGTTGAAGCAAAAATAACCGAAGCCAAAAGCAAAATCAAAAAAGAGGCAAGTTTTAGTGCTAAGGTAAATATGAATATTGAACTTAAAAAATTGAGTGATAAATTGAATGGATTAAAGGGAAGTTTGTGAAATTAATATATATAGATGATTCTGGCAATACTGGTAAAAAGCTTGATGATGCTTTACAACCTCTATTTTTACTGGGTGGATTCATTATAGATGAAGATGTTTGGAAAAAAGTAGATAAAGCACTAACCAATGTAAAATCAAAATACAATATAGAAAATCTTGAAATACATTCTATTGAAGTTATGAATGGAAAAAAAGGAACTCCATATAAAGAATGGAACTATGACAAAAAGCTTAAATTTTTTGAAGATGTTTTGCAAATAGTAAAGAATTTTGATTTAAAAGTAATCTATTTTTCAGTAAAAAAATCGAATTTTAAAAAGTATTTTCAATCTAAATATGGAGAAGAATTTGAACAGCAGTTCAATATATCACCCTATCTTTTAGCTTTTTCATATATTCTTCAAATCAGCGACTCCTATCTTGTCTCACAAAATAGTAACGGTATGTTAATACTCGACGAACAAGATGAGTGGAAAAAACCAGCAAATAAAACATTTAATATCTTGACAACACTTGCGGAAGAGCCTGAAATACATGTAGAGAAACTACTTGATAGAAGTTTTTTTGTTGATTCAAGTGAAAGCAATATGATACAACTTGCAGATATTATCTCCTATACAACAAAGAGATATTTAGAGATTGAGATCAAAGATATAGACAAAGATAAAAGAGATGAAAGAACAAAATTATTTGATATCTACAAAGAAAACATCTATAAACCGAGTTTTGATTATGGAAGTCATCCGATTTTAAAATGGTTAGAGGATAATATTGGCAACCAAGCGAAGGATAAACCTATTGGTTAGTCACTGTTGGCTGCCGAGCCTTAACAAGATAAGTGTGCATGCAGGGACTTATCGCTGTCTCTTATACACATCTGAGGCTGCCGACGAGATTTCCAGTGTAG
>JAOTSA010000166.1 GCA_030247515.1 Sulfurimonas sp.
CACCCATAGGTGTACTCCCTGTCTCGTAAAAATTGTGTGATTATAGTAAAAATAGGATTAAACTTTCATAATAAAGTAAAATTTTTATCTACTTTTTTTCGCTTTGTCCTGTTTTACATCTTTTGCACTATAGTTTTTCCCTGCAATACTCTCTAAAAATACCGTTGCGTAAGAGCCTTTTGGCATAGTAAAGGAGAATTGCAACATCGTCTCTTTTTTTACATACTTACAATCGATGTCACTTGGATAGACAAGTGCTTCACGTCTCTGCCCTTTTTCTTGTAAAAAAGCATCATCATGTTTGTTTTCTATCTCGGCAGCGTCATACTTTGCACGGAATGTATCTCTGCCACACAAAAGTCCTGTTGGAATAACTTTTTTTGCTGTAAACTCTTTTGATGGTATCAGCTTTGGAGTAGAGAGTTTGCCATCTTTTGCGACAAAGACATCACCACTAAGAAGTACAAACTCCGATGAACCGCTCTCTTTGGAGAGCATCACTCGCTCTCTTAACCATTCGTTAAAATAGTAACTCTGATATACAGAAATCAAAAAACTCTTAAGTTTTGCGTCTTCGATAAATAGTTCGCCCTTTATCATCTCTCTTGCCTGTTCTATACTGCCTGCATCACGCCCAAATCTCTGATAGCCAAAGTAGTTTGGAAGTCCACTTTTAGCGATTTTTCTGGCAACTTTTTCTATCTTGCCTGCGTCCATGGCATCTAGTTCATAAAGATTGATACTAAACCTGTTTCCTGCTAAATCTCCCATTCTAATGGAGTGAGAGTGGCGTGTTTTTTCTAAAATCTTTATCTGCTTATGTTGAAAGTTAATCAATGCTCTTTCATGTTTTGACTCAAACGAAATATACTGCGTTGTCGTTGCGTGTTTGTCTTTAAGCCCTGCATAACCTATCTTTTGGGCAGGAACATCAAGCAACTCTGCAAATACGGCTATCATGTCCCATGTAGTAAGCTCGACTTTTTGTACCTTTAGTATAAGGTAATTTCCTCTGCCCAAAAACTCTTCCATCGGGATTTCATCGACTACGAAATCCTTCTCATTTTGATAAAATTTAAAGTCGATGTCCTGTGTGCTTTGTAGATATTCTCTATCTAGTTCATTTATAATTGTAGAAATTTTAGCTCCTTTGAAGCAATTAATATATCTTTTTTTATCGCTTGTTTTAACTCTTCAAGCGATGCAAATTTTTTGTTTTCTCGGATAAAGTTTACAAAACTGATGCTTGCCCTCTCTTTGCACCATACCTCGCCATCAAGGATATGGCTCTCAAGGGCAAAACTCCCATCCGTTGTTACTCTATGCCCAACAAAAGAGACTGACGGATGAAAATGCTCCTCGTCATCGATACGAGTGAGTGTTGCATAAACACCCTCTTTTGGCATCAAAGACTCTTCTGCTTCTATGTTTATGGTAGCAACAAGCTCTTTTTTACCTATGCCCTGCCCTGAGACGACATCCCCTTTGATGGTATAATTATGTCCTAAAAAAGCGTTAGCCCCTAGGATATCTCCGATTTGAAGCTTGGCTCTAATCTTGTGCGAGTGTACAGAGTCACCGTGCAGAGAGACCTCTTCCACCACCACAACTTCCCCATCAAAAAGCTCTTTTAGTTCCCTGTGTGAATACTTTCTATCTTTTCCAAAGTGAAAATCATACCCGACAACTATCTTTTGGAGTTTTGGAAACTTCTCTTTTAAAAAAGCGATAAACTCAACTCCGCCTAGATGACGGATACTCTCTAGCTCAAGATAGACAAGTGGAAAATGTGAAAAATGTTCACGCTCTTTTTTTGGAGTAAGATTTGCATAGCCTGTCTCAATAACGACTATCGTACCCTCTTTATCAAGTGCATTAAAAAGTTGCTGATGCCCTATGTGCATCCCATCAAATCCACCAATCGCAATAGAAGTGCTATTTCTCAAATGCTCTCTCTTTTTCTCTGGTATAAGGGCATGATTCTAGCAAAAAGATATCTGTTTTCTCATTAAATTAATAGTAATAGAGCTGTAATGTGGCTATACTATAC
>JAOTSA010000030.1 GCA_030247515.1 Sulfurimonas sp.
ATATCAATCCAAAAGCACCAGTTCATATTTTGGTTATTCCAAAAGTGCATGTTGAGAGTTTTCATGAAGTTTCGGCAGAGATTATGAGCGGAATAACACCTTTTATGCAAGAGGTTGCAAAAGAGTTGAGTCTTGATAAAAATGGATATAGAGTGATAACAAACATAGGAGAAGATGGCGGACAAGAGGTCAAGCACCTTCATTTCCACGTCTTAGGCGGTGCAAAACTTGCATGGTCACACCTAAGTGATGCTCATCCAAGAGAGATGATATAAAAAGAGAGAGATATGCCCTTGATTAAGATGGGCAGCTCTCTATTTCGCCTAAATCTATCTTGCTTCCACCGCCTGAAATCATCTTCTCATTTTCTCTGATTTTTACACCGTTGTGTGTAATAGAGTAAGAGATGAAGACGCTATCTCTTATGGTGTTTATGGTGGAGCAGTAGGTCTCAAGGGACGCCATAACCCATCTAGCGGCCATCATATCATCGCCATCTGACTCAAAACTATACTCCAGATGAAGCGTGTTGAACTTTTTTGGAAAATCCTCATTACGTACCGCATCGCCATCAATAACGAGGTTAGAGACGGTTTTACCCTGATTTTTTGGCAGTAAAACAACATCTGTTGCACTACACGAGATGATGCCTGACAAAAAATACTCAATAGGTGTTATCTGCGGACAGTCGATGATAAAACTGCTCTTCTCGGTTTTAGCCTCAAACTTCATTTCGTTTAAATGTGATATCGTCACTTTCATGCTTATTGCTCCAAAAAGTTTTTAAAATATGCCAGTTGTTCTTCTGTTCTTTGTGTAGAAGTTCCGCCAGCGGATGTTCTTGCATTCATAGAATTTTCAATCGATAAAAACGGGAGTACATCTGCACCAATGCGCTCATCTATCTCTTGAAGATATTTCAGTTCTATATCACTCAAATCTATGCCTAACTCTTCACTCTTTGCAACCGCTTTTCCAGTGATAAAGTGCGCTTCTCTAAAAGGAATATTGCATTTTTGAACCAGATAATCAGCCAAATCTGTTGCACTCAAATGTCCGATTTTAGAAGCACTCTTCATGTAATGCGGTTTGACCATCATAGTTTTTATCGCTTCTTTAAGGATCTCAAGTGAAATTTGGGCAGTCTCTACTGCATCAAAAACACCCTCTTTATCCTCTTGCGTATCTTTGTTATATGCAAGCGGAAGCCCTTTCATAACAGTTAAAAGTCCCATCAAAGAGCCATAAACTCTTCCTGTTTTACCACGTAAAAGTTCTGGAACATCTGGATTTTTCTTTTGTGGCATGATGGAAGAGCCAGTCGAATACTCATCACTAAGCTCAACAAACCTAAACTCATAGCTAGACCACATAACAAGCTCTTCACTCAAGCGTGAAATGTGCATCATCATGGTTGAGATATTAAACAATATCTCAAGTGCAAAATCTCTATCACTTACTGTATCAAGGCAGTTAACACTTACACCATCAAAACCTAAAAGCTGGGCTGTCATACTTCTGTCTATCTTGTGCGGCGTTCCTGCAAGTGCAGCACACCCAAGCGGAGAGATATTATTTCTTGCATGAGAACTCTCAAATCTCTCAATATCTCGTTTAAACATCGCAAGATAGGCACTTAAATGAAATGCAAAGTTGATAGGCTGCGCATGCTGTAGATGCGTCATTCCTGGGAGAATAGTTGTTGTATGCTTTGAAGCTACTTCAAAAATCTCACGCATTAGAAGTTTTACTCCATCAACAATCTCTAAGTTTTTACGAAGCACATAACGGCGAAAATCGACCGCAACTTGGTCATTTCTGCTTCTTGCAGTATGAAGTTTTTTGCCTGCATCACCTATAAGTACAGTTAAACGCTTCTCAATCCCCATATGAACGTCTTCATCCGATATCTTCCACTCAAAAACACCTGATTCTATCTCCTCTTTTACAGTAAAGAGACCTTGCTCAATTTGCACAAGTTCATCGGAAGTCAAGATACCCTGCGCCGCAAGCATCTTTGCATGTGCCAATGAGCCTTCTATATCTTCTTGATATAGTTTTCTATCAAACATTATCGAGGCGTTGAATTGATCTAAGAGGGAAGAAGCACTCGCACTAAAGCGACCTGACCACATTTTATCCATAAATACTCCAATACGAAAAAGTTTCGTATTTTAGCTAACTTTTGAAGAAATGAGGAGTGAAGATATAAAATTTTATCTTCACAAAAGCAGAAAGTAACTAATTACAGGCAGGAACTTTCCCGCTGTCTTTGGCATACTCTATGACGAAATCTTTGAGGTCTTGTGCTGTTTTGAAAAAGACCTCACTCCCGAAATATTCATGAGAAGGAGCCGCATCTGCACTCTTACTTTGTAAATGCACATCCGCAAGTTTTTTACCGTTGTTTACCATGATATCGTTCCACTCTTTTGCCATCTTTGTAGCAACAAATACCTGACCATTTTTATGACACATAGCACATTTCTTAGCATACACTATCTGCCCTTTATAAACCGCTGCTTCAAGTAACAGAGAAGAAAAGAGAGAGACAAATAAAAAAGAAATAAAAAATTTATTCATATGATTAACCCTTGTAATAATTGCTTATGTTACATTACACTTTATTATACGAACCTTAGATTAAACAAAAATGATATTAAATCACTATAATTGGAACTTTTCATACATATTTTGGCTTAAATCCCACACGCCTTTGCTCTTCAGCGATTCAACCACACTCAAAGTACACTCAACATCATCGGGCCATCTGCGCTCAAATCCATCTAGTCTGTTTTTAGTTGTTCCATCAACCCCGACCATAAGACCAGAGATAAAGATATCTCTCATGGCATCCATGTTGTTCGTCACTCTCCATAAAAGCATATAAGCGTTATAGATATCATTCTTAGAAGCATCAACAAAAACGACAATTCTTAGATGCATACTTAAAGGGATAAGTGCATCAAAGTAGTGTCTTGCATTTTTTGTTTTATTGATAGATATGACAGTAATTGGGTTTTTGCTTCTTCGCATAAACTGATGCAAATTGAGTGCATCTGGGAGAAGCTCTTGAACTTTTTGAAGTAACTCTTCATCTCCTAAGAGGTTTGGTGCTTCTACTTTGTTTGCCGCTGTTGCATCAATTCCCAGTTTACCACCAACAAGTGCTTCTGGAGAAGAGTGGTCAAGTGCATCCAAAATGCCATCTGTAATATAGAGAGATTTTGGCGTAAATCTATCAAGAATATAGGCACTTACAACTTCATAACTCTCCAGTTTTGGAGCTTTTTCATCCAGAAAAATAGCATGTTTTACAAAACTCATCTGCCCTGCACCCCAAAAAGCGTGCATAAACTGTTTTGCGTGTCCTTTATAAAGCGGCTGCATTTTTGCCAAAATCAAGTTATGAAAACCGCAATTTTCAGGCATATGATAATCAAGTAAATCAGGTGCTGTTGTTTTTAAAAGCGGAAAAAATATCTTTCCTGTCGCCCAACCCATATATTTATCTTCAAGCGGCGGTTTTCCTACAACTGTCGCTAGGTAAGTGCGCTCTTTTTTCATAGTGATAGCACTCACTTTTAGCACTGGATAAGGCTCTTCCAGCGTGTAGTATCCTGTATGGTCTCCAAAAGGTCCCTCTATGCGCATCTCTGCCGTGTCCACCCACCCCTCGATAACATAGTCAACATCATGTGGAATATAGAGCGGATTTGTAAGAGATTTCACAAGTTTTGCACTCTCTTTTTTGATAAGTCCATACATCAAAAGCTCATTGACACCGTAAGGAAGCGGTGCTGTTGCACACCATGTATAGAGTGGGTCACCGCCAATTGCGATAGTTACAGGCATTTGTTTGCCTGCTTTTTGGTACTGGTCAAAAAAGTGTGATGCGTCTTTATGAATCTGCCAATGAAGCCCTAAATGATTTTTATCATACACTTGAAGTCTATACATGCCAAGATTTACCATCTCGCCATCAAGACTTTGCGTGTATGTCTGCCCCATCGTGATAAAAGGACCGCCATCTTGCTCCCACGTTGTAAGAACGGGAAGTTTATAAAGGTCAACTGCATCATCCAGATATCGTATCTGCTGACATTGTGCCTTCATCGTGGTACGTTTAGGAAAGATGTTTTTGAGTGAAAAAAGCTCACTTGCCATAGAGAGTTTGTTCAAAAAACCAGCAGGCATCTTCATGTGAAGCAGTTTTGTTATCTCATCAGCTACAGACTCTATGGTTCTTCCAAAAAGGAGTTCACAGCGTCTGTATGACCCAAAAACATTCATCAAAACATTTTCTTCAAACTTTTTGCCGCTTTTTTTATCGACAACATTTGTAAAAAGAATCGCTTTGCCGCCATCTTTTTTCTTTACTTCCGCATAGGCTAAATGAGGAATTTCAAGATAGATATCAAGCTCCTGCTCAACTACTCTTAACTCATCATTTTTTCTAAGTAACTCAACTGTTCTTTGCATTATTATTTATTTTCCATCATGGCTTCAGCGCGCAAAAGAAGCTCTTTTGCTCCCTTTGCGATAAACTCTGCTGCTATCTCTCTGCCTATGGTTTCATATCCACGTTTAGACTTGATTTTTGCATCACTTAGAAGTTCTGTACCATCAGGAAGACCTAAAATAGCTCTGATACTGATGCTTCCATCTTCTAAAACAGCTGCGTTGACACCTATTGGCACTTGACATCCGCCTTGAAGCTCATCGACAAAATCTCTCTCTATAGTCGTCTCGATTCTACTGTACTCATCTTCAAGACACGCTATGATTTTAAGTACTTCTGGGTCATTTACCGCTTCAATTCCCAAAGCTCCCTGCCCCATTGACGGCACCATCTCCTCCAGAGAAATCGGGTAAACATGCTTCACTGCATCCAAGAGAGAGAGTCTGTTAATCCCAGCAGAAGCCAAGATAATAGCATCAAATTCACCCTCTTTAAGCTTTCTGATACGTGTGTCAACATTGCCTCTCAAATCTTTGATAATCAAATCTGGACGCAATTTCTGTATCTGCATACGGCGGCGAAGGGAAGATGTCCCGACAACTGCGCCTTGCGGAAGTGCTTCTATGTTAGTGTATTTTTCTGACAAAAGTGCATCTCTTGCATCTTCTCTCTCAGTAATAGCCCCAAGAAGCAAGCCATCAGGCATAACCGTTGGAACATCTTTGAGTGAGTGAACGGCGATTTGCGCCTCGCCACGAAGCATCGCCTCTTCAAGCTCTTTTAGAAAAAGTCCTTTGCCGCCTATCTTTGAGAGTGCTTTGTCTTGTATGCGGTCTCCAGTTGTGATGATAACATTGAGAGAAACCTCAAGCCCTGGGTTTTGTTCTTCTAAAACAGCTTTGATATGGTTTGACTGCCAAAGTGCCAGTTGTGATCCTCTTGTTGCTATGACTAATTTTTTCATCTATTTTGCCTCTTTATATTTCATTTTTGTTCTATCTATAACACCGTTAAAAAACACGGTTGGAGTTCCGTTTACCATAAGTGAATCAGCTATCTTCAAGTCACTCTGCAGATGCTCTGATACCTCTTTTGAGATAAGCTCAAAGGATTGGATGTTAGAGCGCATCACTTTGTTGAACTCTGCTAATATTTTTTCATTTGACTTCTCTTTTGGGTCTATGTTGACTTTATAAAGATTGAGTACAACATCTTTTGTACCTTTTAGCTCAAGCGCAATAGCAGCTTTGACAAGCTCAACTGCGGCTGGATGTAGTGATTCCAGTGGGAAATGGTAGTAGTAAACGGCAAATTTATTTGGCTCTTTTTTCATATATTCCAATGCTTCAGGAACAAAAGTTCTGCAAAATGGACAGAGAGGGTCTGAAAAAATAGCTATTTTATACTTTGCGTTTTCATTTCCATAGATAAGATTTTCTTTTTTGTAATGTTCTGGTTTCATCGGAAGAGAGACCATCTCATTCATATCTTTTGCCTGTTCTATATCAAAAATCTCTTTTGCAATAACCTCTCCATTGGAGAACCAAACCATTTTTTGGACAACTTGTCGTCCATCTTTTTTCAAAATAGCGTCAAATTCGACATAGTACGCCTTCCAATCATCATGCCCTTTGACATCAGTTACATTGGTAACTTTTAGTTTGAGTGACTTTATATTTTGATTTGCTGCAAACATCTTATTTAAAAACTGCTCAACCTCTTGAGTAGAAGCATCTGCACGCAAAAAGCTACTTAGTATGAGAATTGTCGCTAATAATTTCAACATCAATGACATCAATATCCTTTTCTTTGTTAAATTTTTTATACTTTGATTTTACATCATAACGATTAACAAGCATAGTTGTAAATACGCTAAACTGGAGTAAAATACCTATAATATCCGTCAAAAAACCTGGAATGATAAGTAAAATAGCACCTACTATTGTAAAAAGATTGAGTCTTTTAAACTCATTTAGGTTTATAGTACTATAAGAGACTGCCATAAGGTTTTCTCTTAAAGTTGTACGGAAATTTGCAAGTATGGCGAAACCCAAAAATGCGCTAAAAATTATCTCAAAAAAAGTTGCCAATCCACCAATAGCTGAAGAGATATTGACAGAAATAAGCACTTCAAAAAAGAGATAAATCAAAAAGTAAAGCATCAGGATAGAAGCTCCACAATCTTGCCGTAAACAGTTTTGGCATCAACAGAAAGTGTCTCTTTTGTTCGTCTCTCATACACCTGAACTAAGCCGTTTTCAAGCTCTTTTCCGATGATGATGGTGTATGGAAAACCAATGAGTTCTGCGTCTTTCATCTTAAAGCCAAATCTCTCTTTAGAATCATCAAGCATAACATCAACTCCAGAGTTTTTAAGTCTCTCATAAAGCTCTTCGCCTAATTGCATCTGAGCTTCATCTTTGATGTTTGAGACCATAATATTGACTACATACGGGGCAGTTGCTTTTGTCCAGATACACCCATCTTCATCGTGGTTTTGCTCGATAATGGCTGCTACAAGTCTGCTCACACCGATACCAAACGTTGCCATCTCAAAAGGTTTTGCTCTGCCGTTTTCATCGTTAAAATGTGCTTCAAGTGTTGCGGAGTATTTTGTGCCTAACTGAAAAATATGTCCGACTTCAATCCCTTTTTTGAAGTGAAGTGTCGCACCACAAGAGCATTTTTTATCAATTTTTAGTTCTTGAAGCTCCTCATAAGATTTTACTTTAAGTGCATCAATCTCCTCTTCGCTCTCATAAATAGTCTCAATATTTGCACCATACTCACACGCCTCGCACACAACAAGCGTATCTTCACCGCTGTTTGCCAAAACATGGAACTCTTTGCTTCCCTCTCCACCGATTGCGCCACTGTCTGCCGCAACTACTCTAAAGTCAAGTCCCAATCTTGTGAAAATCTTTTTATAAGTCTCTTCCATAAGGTCAAACTCTCGCACCATATCTTCCACGCTTGAGTGGAAAGAGTAGCCGTCTTTCATCAAAAACTCCCTACCACGCATCAGCCCATATCTCGGTCTTGCTTCGTCACGGAACTTTGTGTTTATCTGATAAAGGTTTAGTGGCAAATCTTTATAGCTAGTCACTCTGTTTTTTACCATCTCAACCATAGCTTCTTCATTTGTCGGGCTAAGAACAAACTCGTTTTCATGTCTGTCATGGATGCGGAGCATCTCTTTGCCCATTGCCTCAGAACGACCGCTTCTCTCCCAGAGTCCTATAGGTGTGACAAAACTAAGCTGTACCTCTTGGCAACCTGCACGGTCTAGTTCCTCTTTGACAATAGCTCTGATTTTCTCCAAAACAATCTTGCCCAGTGGCATAAAGTTGTAAAGTCCAGCACCCTGTTGATTGATAAAACCGCCTCTTACCAAAAACTTATGGCTTGGCAGTGTTGCATCAGATGGTGCCTCTTTTGCTGTTGGAATGAAAGCTCTACTTCTTCTCAATTTGTTTTTCCTTCTATAATGTTTAATGCGTGTTCGCACTTATATTTATCTGGTATATCACTTTTGTCTTTTTGTATCAAAAACTGTAAGGCACTTGTTACCATGTCTGCTTTTGACTCTTCAGAGACACTGCGCATCTTTGAAGTCATCTCATGCAAGAAGCGTTTCATAACTTGCTCTGCCATCTTTTTTGCTTGTGCCTCATACTTTTTTGGAATATGCCCTTTTTTGATAACCCGCTCACTCTCTATATGCGCCGCTTCAAAGGCTTTTTGATAAATCTCTTTTATCATCGGCTCAATGTTGAGCGTGCTAAGCCACTCAAAAAACTCAACCGTGCTTCTGCCAATAATCCCATGTGCTTTTCTTGCGCTGTCTTCTCTAATACCAATATTTTCATCTACAATACTTTTTAAATCATCTATCACATAGAGGTTGATTTTATCGCCTTTATGGTAGTTGATATCTCTTGGAAGTGCTAAGTCAAACCAATACCTCTCAAAATCACACGATTTGATAATCTCATCTGTGATGATAGGCTCTGGAGCAGATGTTGCGGTAAATAAAATCTCAAACTCATTGATGGCATTTGCAAGTTCGCTGTAGTCTAGCACTTTAGCACCGCAATCAAAGGCAAGTTTTTGGGCATTTTCTCTTGTTCTGTTCATGATGTAAACATCCGCCCCGCTTGAGAGAAGATGTTTTGCTGTTATCTCCGACATCTCGCCGACACCGACAACAAGGGCTTTTTTGCCTTCAACACTCTCTAAAACGGATTTGAGTTTTGCAACGGCAACGCTTGCTATGGAGACTGGTTTAGAGGAGATATCTGTTGCGTTTCTTACTTTTGCGGCACATTTAAAAGCATGGTGCATAGCACGTGCTAGTTTTTGACCACTAAACCCGTTATCATAAGAGAGGCGAAAAGCATCTCTAAGCTGTCCTGCTATCTGTGTCTCGCCAACAACCATAGAGTCAAGAGACGATGCAACACTAAAGAGGTGGTGAATAGCACTGCTGTCATCAAAAATATCTGCTCTTCCCTCAAGTTCCTCAATAGAGACGCCAGACCTCGCTGCGAGCATCTCAAAAATATGCTGCGTTGCCAAAGCTATATCGCTGCAACTACAAAAAACTTCCATACGGTTGCATGTAGAGATAAGGATGGATTCGTTAATGGCTTCACCCGCATTTAACTTTGTCAAACACCCTTTTGTTGCGTTGTCGTCTTTGTAAGAGAGCTTTTCTCTTACTTCAAGCGTTGAATTTTTGTGTGAAAAACTTATGTTTAAATAGTGCATCAGTAACTTCTTTTTATCATGGTTTCTAAAATCTCTATCAATCCTGCATCATCTTTGACAGCTTGCATCGCTTCATTGGATAGCTTTTGCGCTAAAGCAAAAGATTTTTCTATGCTTTTATGCTCTTGCATCTTCTCTTTTATCCAAAAGGTATCTTCTTTATCTAAAACTTTTGCATGAAGACTTCGGAGCTTCTCTTGTTCTGGCGCATTTAGTGCGTGGTAGAGGTAGATATAAGGGAGTGTGCATTTGCCCTCCACAAAATCATTCATAGCAGGTTTGCCAAGTGTAGCTTCATCGGCGGTAATGTCTAAAATATCATCTATAATTTGAAATGAAAGCCCAAGATTTTTCCCGTATAAAGCATGGTTTTGTGCATCTTTGCCCTCTAAAAGAGCCGCCCCTTGAGCAGCAGCTTCGATAAGAGTAGCGGTTTTAAGGTAGAGCATATCGAGATATATCTGCGCATCATCATTAAAAGTTTGCGACATTTTGACATCCATCATCTCGCCTTTGCTTAGAGCGGTAACGGAAGATGAGACGACCTTTGCAATCTCTCTATCAAACAGAACAAGCTCACTAAAAGCTTTTGAGTAGAGTATATCGCCAAGCATAACCGCTGTTTTACTGCCATCAGTTGCATTGATAGAAGGCGTGCCACGTCTAAGCGTTGCCTCATCGATAACATCATCATGAAGCAGGCTTGCCGCATGGATAAGCTCTACAATTGCGCCAAGAAGAGGAGCCATCTCAGAGGAAGACGCTATCTTTAAAATGAGCTTTGCTCTTAGTCTTTTTCCACCTTGAAGCATCTCAAAAAGACGTGTTACCTCGTCATAATCTATCTCTTTTACCAGCCTTGCTATCTCTCTCTCAACTCTTTGCATATTCTCACTTTATTTTAAATCTTCCAACTCAATTTGAGCATTTTTGTCAAAAAGAAACACTTCAAAAAGCACCTCTTTGGACGATTCTTTGAACTCTTTAAACTTTACAAGCAGATAAGCCATTTGAGGGTTTTTACCACCTTTTGGCATAAGCTCGAGACGAAAACTTTGGTTTTCATGTCTCAAAGAGAGTACATTTTGCGCAACTATCTTGTCATATGAGCGAAAAATAACAAGAGCGTCATCCTTATAGAGCGTCCATCTCAAAGTAAAAAGCTTTTTTTTATCAGCGTATTTTACAAAAATATCCTTTTGCTCATCTTTTTTTAGCAAAATTTCTCTACTCTCTTTGTGTTCAGAAGCAGACACAAGAGCAGAACTAAGCACTAAAAGAGCAAAAAAAACGAAAATTTTTTTCAATTATTCACTTTGTGATAAAATCGAACCCATCAACTCTATATATAAATTTTTAGCAAAATTATCAACTTCGTCTCTGCGAGTGATGACATAAGAACGAATCTCTTTTTCTATCTCATCGCCATCATCACTAAATTCCTCGCCACACTTTTCACGCATCATCATCTCCATGGCAGCAGCTCTGTCGATGAATTTTTCAAGTTCATGTCTGACAACATCGTTATTTGCATTAAACACGATATCCATCAATTTACTTTTTGGTGACCCCATAAATATATCATCTTCGTCTTCAAATAATCCGTACATTTTATATCCTCGATTTTAATAGGGTGCGATTATAACATCACAAATCTAACAATCTCTTTTTATTTAGCACCAATTTTCTACTTTCAAGTCTTTTATTCTTTCAAATTCTCGCATATTGTTGGTAATCAAAACAGCATCCATGCTTCGTGCATGTGCAGCGATTAGCATATCATGCGCACCGATAACTTCTCCTTTTAATTCTAGCATCGTTCGGATTTCTCCATATGCAAAAGCTGCATTTTCATCAAAAGCAAATTTTTCCAAAGGATATAAAAATTCCCGAACAGCCACTTCAAGCTTAAGACTCTGCTTCTTTTTTACGCCATAAAAAAGCTCTGCAACCGTAATCGCCGATACGCCAATTGTAGAATCAACCGATATCCTCTCAAAAGTATCAATGAGATTCATATCTCGACTTTTGATAAGATAAGAGATGATATTTGTATCGAGCATATAAATCAAAATAGGTCTCGTTCTTGAGCAGAAGGCTGATTTCGCTCAAATTGAAAATCTTTCAAATCTTCTAGTGCATTTCTCATCACATCCCATTTACTTTTCTCTTTTTGAATAATCATAATCGAATGCCCGATTTTTTCGATATACACTTCATCACTATCGACCCTATACTCTTTTGGAAGCCTTACCGCCTGACTTCTGCCGTTTTGAAATACTTTTGCTATCTGTGTCATGGCTTATCCTTTTTTGGTATATATTTGAGAGTATATACCAAACTAGTTTATTTGACTATAAAATAAAACTCTAATCACGCTGTTTTAATAATGAAATCTACATTGAGCAATAACAATAATATCTTCGATAATTTTATAGACCAATCTATGTTCAGCCGTAATTCTTCTTGAAAAATAACCCTGATAGTTCTCTTTTAGTCGTTCTGGCTTACCGATGCCCTCTGAATCATGGGGATTTCTTTTAATGTCTTGTAAAATAAGGTTGATTCTCTTGAGTATCTTTTTATCATTTTGTACCCAGTACTGATAGTCTTCCCAACCTTCATCAGCAAACCCGATAATCATATCTCGATATCTCTTTTTATAAATTTTAGATTTTCTATCTGCTCTATGGCATCATTTAGTCTCTCTCGATTATTTTTTGATGAGAGTAGATACATAGTCTCTTTCATCGCACTATACTCATCATATGAAAGTATAACTGCAGATTTATCATCTTTTGTAGTGATGATGTACTCATCAAAATCATCACACACCTTGTTGATAATCTCTCTTAGATTGTTTCTTGCTTGTGAATAAAAAACCGCTTGCATAAAAACTCCTTTTGACAATATATTGTCATTCTATCACAATGAAAATATATTTGTCAATATGAAGTTATTTTCCTCGTTCCATCCTCTCCTGAGGTGGAATGCCTAAGATATTTATCCATTCTATCTCTATATCTACTTCTGAATTATCTGCTCTATGCATTCCTTAGTTTTAAAATAACTCTACTACAATACGCAAATGAAAATATACGATTTTGTGATTATCGGGGCTGGGAGTGCGGGGTGTAATGTGGCGCACTATCTACAAAAAAGCGGCAGAAAAGTTGCTGTGATAGACCAAGAGGGGGTTGCGGGTGGTGGTAGCGGGGCGGCGGGTGCATTTTTGTCTCCGCTTCCTGGAAAAGCAAATCCATACAACTTGTTTGTCAATGAGGCTCTCTCTTTTAGTCTTGAGTTTTATGAAAAACTTTTGCCTCATGCGTTAAGCAAAAAAGGGGTTTTAAGAGTTGCAAATGAAAATTTTGACTATGAAAAACTAAACTCTAGTGCTATAGAGAGCCGCTTTATCTCTGCTGAGGAGTTGCAAACTATCACGCCAAATTTCAAGCAGCTTGATGGCTATTTTTATGAAAATGCAGCCATTTTGAACCCTCGTGAGGTTTGTGAGGAGCTTTTGAGAGGGTGTGATTTTTACAGACAAGATGTAAAAGAGCTGTGCTTTAAAGATGGGTTTTATATTTTTGGAGAGTTTAGAGCAAAAAACATCATTCTTGCCCAAGGGGTTATCAAACCTTTGGTGCAAACTCCATACATAGAGATAGCACCGATTTTTGGCGTAAAGATAGATGTCAAAACATCTACAAAAGTACCGTTTAACATCCACAAATCCATCTCCATCTCTACAAATAAAAGTGACGGTACAGTTGCCATCGGTGCGACAAAAGAGAGGCATGACACTGCAAAAATGGAGTGTCTTACTTCATGTGAGAAGTGTGCTTTTTATGTAAACACGGAGGCGGGGCAAGTTGAGACGCTACTAAGAGAAGCGGATGAGCTTATAAAACTAGAAGATTTAGAGGTCGTAAAAGTATATAGAGGTGCAAGAGCGACGATAAAGAGCTATTTTCCTGTTATCGGCAAGATTTATGATTTTGATGCAAGCCTCAAAAAATATCCATCCATCAAAAACGGCACAAAAATACCGCCCTCTTTGCTGGAGTGTTATCCAAACGCCTACATCATCAACGCTCTGGGTTCAAGAGGTTTTGTCCTCGCTCCTTACCTTGCAAAGATACTGAGCGAAAACATACTATATGACACTTCCATCCCAAAAGAGCTATCAAGCGAGAAGCTCTTTTATAAGATGGCTAGGAAAAATTAAAGCGTTATCTGCGTTCCAACGCCTGCGGATGTGAAAAGCTCCAAAAGCATAGAGTGTTCTATCCTGCCGTCAATTATGTGTGCTTTATGAACTCCACCCTCAATGGCTTCAAGGCACGCATCTACCTTTGGCACCATACCGCCGTGGATAGTTCCGTCTGCTTTGAGTGCTTCTATCTCGGCTTTTGTGAGTGTGCCCAAAAGCTCTTTGTTGTTGTTTAGTACGCCTGCCGTGTCTGTTAAAAAGATGATTTTATTTGCACCGATGGCTTTTGCGACATAAGAAGCGCACAAGTCTGCATTGATGTTAAACCCTGGATGTCCTAGCTCTGCGCCTGCGGCAATTGGAGCGATGACGGGGATAAACTTCTCTGCTATCAAGTTGTCAATAACCTCTGCTTTTACATTTGTTATATTGCCTGTAAGTCCCCATTTTGCGAAATCTTTTGATTTTGCAGAGATAAAATGTGCATCTTTGCCGCTAATACCGATAGCTTTTGCACCGTGAGAGTTGAGAAGTGAAGTTATCTCTTTGTTTATCTCGCCACTTAACACCATCTCAACGATACGCATAACCTCTTTTGAAGTCACACGCTGACCATCGATAAACTTACTCTCTATCTTGAGTGCATCCAACATCTCATTTATCTGTCTCCCACCCCCATGAACGATAACAGGCTTGATACCCACAAGATACATAAGCAAGATATCCTCTGCAAACTTCTCTTTTAGCTGTGGTGTCTCTTGCGCTGAACCGCCGTATTTTATGACGATAGTCTCGCCTTGAAACTCTTTTATAAAAGGCAGAGCCTCAAGAAGTGTCTGAACTGTTTCAATCTTTTTTTGCATATTTTCCCCTGTAATCATCTATAATTTTAAAAATATCTTCACGCACCTGCACATCCAAATCTAACAGTGAGAGCGGCAAGCCAAACTGCTCTAGCTTTACAAAATCTTTGTAAGTAACCAAAAGAGAGTCCGAAGCGTCTCTCTCTAAAATCTCCAAAACCTCATCTTTTGCAAAGGCGTGATGGTCTTCAAAGTAGTTTTTGCTAACAACTTCTGGCAGATACGCATCAAGCCGCTGCGGTCTTGCGATGGCAGTTAGAAGCGACATTTTATCACTTTTATTTTGAAGTGTCACTACTCTTTGAAAATCAACTCCCTCTTTTAGTACAACAACCTCTTTTGTACTCCAAAGCCTCTCTCTAAGGGGACCAGATGGCAGACATGAGCCGTTTTTGCTCGCTACCTCTATAACAAAATCAAGCTTTTTTATCTCATGCTTGGAGTAGGCATCATCTAAAAAGATGATTTTTGCGCCCATCTCTTTTGCTTTCTTTATCCCCTCTTTTCTATCTTCACTCACGATAACGACTGCATTTTGGAGTTTGTGTGCGTAAATCATCGCCTCATCGCCGCTTGTAGCAACATCGCAAAGGATTTTGCCTCTCTCGCTCACGACAAAAAGCCCTTTACTCTCTCGCCCGTAACCTCGCAAAACGACCGCCGCACCTTCATAGTGTGAAGCAAGAGCGGTTACTAGCGGAGTTTTGCCGCTTCCGCCAACTGTGAGATTTCCCACACCAACAACTGCGATGCCAAAATCCTCCGCCCCTTTGCTTCTAAAGCGCAAAAACATCACAAAACAGTAGAGAAAACTTAGCGGCAAAAGGAGAAACGAGATGATTTTTTGGAAGAGGTTCGGGTTGTAGAAATACTCCTCAACCCAAAAAATAAGATTTTTTTTCAAATACTAAACTCTCGTAGCGGCAACTGCTTTGACTTTGTCGATAACATACTGCACCTCTTTGTTTTGCATGCTCGGGTAGATAGGAAGCGACATCACCTGCTGATAAGTCGTGAGTGCTACTGGAAAGTTGTTCACTTTTAAGAGATACTTATGTTTGTAGTAGGACAAAAAGTGAAGCGGGATGTAGTGAAGACCGACCTCAACGCCATGTTTTTTAAGCTCCAACGCAAAAGAGTCCCTGTTTTTGTCAACTTTGATAATATAAAGAGAGTATGGATGCTCCGCATTTGTCTTTGGTATGGAGATGTGATTTACTCCATCAAGTGCTTTGTTGTACATCTGTGCTATCTCTTGAACTCTCGCAAGATTTGCATCCTGTTCACCAATCTTTGCTCGGATATATGCAGCGTCTAACTGGCTCATAGAGTAGTCAAAACCGATGTCGGTTACATCATAAACATACTCCAAAGAGTCCTCATCCCGTACCATGGCATGAGAGCTTAAAAGTCTTGCTCTTGTGATAATCTCCTCAGAGTTACTTACAAGCATACCACCGTTGCAGACATCTTTTTTAAGGTGTGAAGAGAAGTTAAAACAGGTAATATCTGCACCCGTTGAACCTATCTTTTTGCCTTTGTATGTTGCACCCAGAGCCTCACTTGCATCCTCCACGATTTTGACATCATAAATGGTTGCCATAGAGTAAAGTCTGTTCAAATCTACACATAAACCTGCAACATGCGTAACGATAACAGCTTTTAGTTTTTTGGCTTTGTTATCCTCAAGATAGGCTTCTAGTTTGTCAAGGTTGATGTTATATGTCTGCGCATCGATGTCGATAAAAACAGGTTCGGCATCAAAATGGCGTACAACTTCAGGCACACTTGGGTGTGCGTTTACAGAGCAGACAACCTTATCGCCTCGTTTGAGGTCAAGTGCCAACATTGCCAAATGAAGTGCCGCCGTTCCATGTGACGAGGCAAGTGCATACTCTGCATCCACATAAGAGGCAAACTCCTCTTCAAGCTCTTTTACCTGATCGATACTCTCGCCATCCAAAACATCACTCACATTTGAGTGTGCCTCTCTACTGCTCTCATACTTACAAAATGCAACTTTCATCTCTTCTCCTTATAGTCTGATATCTCGTGGGTAGTTAAAATCGTGGTTTATCGTTCGAGAAGTAAGCTTTGCGATAAGGGGCATCTTTCTCTTAAACTGGTTGCGAAAAATTCGCTCGATTATCATCTCAAGCATCTCTTTGCTATGCCCTTGTGCGATAATCTCCTCTTTGCTTAGCCGCTCCTCCACATAGAGCTTTAGCACCGCATCAAGCTCGGCATAACTGTAGCCAAGGTCTGCTTCATCACTCTGCCCATGCCACAAATCGGCTGATGGAGCTTTGTGGAGAATGGCATCTGTCACGCCCAAATACTTGGCTAGTTCATACACTTCACTCTTATATAAATCGCCTATAGGATTAAGCGCACTTGCCAAATCGCCATAAAGCGTTCCGTACCCTAACATCAACTCGCTTTTGTTGCTTGTACCTAGTACCAAAGCTCTCTCTTTTGCCGAGATATCAAATATAGTAGCCATTCTAAGGCGTGCAGAGAGGTTGCCACGTCGGAGGTTATCCATGTCAGGATTTTGCTCCTCATAAGCTTTAAGCATCCCCTCAATCGAAGCAGTTATGGTACGCAACCCAAACTTAGAGCAGAGTTCCTCCGCATCATAAAGAGAACTTTGTGAAGAGTAGTGTGAGGGCATCATGACGCAAAGCAGGTTATCTTTGAAAACTCTCTGTGCAAGCAGTGCTACAACAGCAGAATCAACCCCGCCGCTTAGTCCCAAAACAACATTTTGGATACCAGTCTTACGAACTTCATCATCCAAAAAACAGCAAAGATGTTCTGTTATAAGCTCGTATTTGCGCATTTTCAACCTTTGGTAAACTTTAAAGGAAATTATTATATCGAATTTTGGTAACCGATGTTATAATTTCGCAAAAAAGAGTAGATTATGCAAATCAAAGCAAAGCCCATGGGCGATTATCAGACAAACTGCTATATTGTGAGCGTAGATGGGAAAGATTTTATCATAGACCCAGGCATGGGAGCAACAAAATGGGTGATGCAAAATGTTACAAATCCAGTCGCCATTCTCAACACTCATGGGCATTTTGATCATGTTTGGAGTAATGCTGAGTTGCAAGAGAAGCTAAAAATCCCGCTTTACACTCCGAGGGAGGATGTTATGCTGCTTCAAGAGAGTTCTTGGATGCCAGATTTGCCGCCATCCAAACCCGATGTAGAAGTAGAAGCAAATCAAGAGTTCGATTTTGACGGGGTAAAAGTAAAGTTTTTACATTTTGCTGGACACACTCCAGGGTGTTCGATGATAGAGATAGGAGATGCCATCTTTAGCGGTGACTTTATTTTTGAGCGTTCTATCGGGCGTACAGACTTTCCCTACTCATCCCCAAAAGAGATGAAAGAGTCACTAAGACGCTTCAAAGAGATTCCTTATGACAAAACCGTCTATCCAGGACATGGTGGCACAACCACCATCAAACAAGAGCAACAGTACAGCGACTACTGGATAGCAAATCTTTAATACTACTCATCATCCTCACTGCTAAGTTTTAGCTTGAGGACGTGTCTCTCTGTAACAACAGTCTTAAATTCGCCTTCAAAAACCTTAATATCAAGAACATTTGCTACAACATGAACATTTCTTTTTCTTCCCTCTTTATGACGTACTTTTGCGGTAAAATTGACTATATCTCCAAACTTTACAGGTGATAAAAACTGACAATCGCTAGCCACCAAAACAACATTTCTCTCATTCACTGCCGCCATTGCCGCAAAATCAGCCGCACTAAAGATAAATCCGCCATGGATAAGCCCCATTGAATCAGCAATCATATCATGTGTTGTTACAAGTTTGAGGCTGATAAAACCTTGTTCCAATTTTTCTATCTCACCACACAAATCTCTATTGATTTTTTCATGCGTTGTCAGAAGTAACTCATTTTTACTTCTGTACTCATTAATCTCTAAATCATCATCTTCTATCATCTCTTCTCTTGTTTGGCTCATCTTTTCTCCTTTTTTACTTTTACATAAACTCTTGCAGGTGCTGGATAACCCTCTACAGTCTTGCTGCTATCCTCTTTATCTAAAAAATCTTCCAAAGATTGCCCCTCTATCCATGAAGTCTTTCTCTGCTCACTCGCATCCGTTTTAGAGGTCTCCAAAACCTCAAAACTATCAAATCCTGCACGCAAACACCAATTTTTTAGCGCATTTATGGTTGGCACAAAATAGACATTTGGTATCTTTGAGTAAGACGATGCAGGAGAGAGACAAATCTCTTCCTCTCCCTCAATATAAAAAGTATCCAAAAAGAGTTCCCCCTCTTTGTCAAGTCCTTTATAGAGAGATTTTAGCATCGCAACGGGGTCACTTCTATGATAGAGAACCCCCAAACAAAAGATGGTGTCAAACTTCTGCTCATAAAACTCGACATGCTCCACACCTAAGAGCTCATAAACAATATCACTTTTTACAAAATGGTTTATAAAATCAAATTGCGTCTTAAAGAGCGGCGATGGGTCAAAACCAACTAGCAGTTTTGGTGCATCTTCCTGCATTCTAAAAAGATAGTATCCATTGTTGCATCCTATATCGGCAACTCTTTTATCTTTTAAATCAAAATGTTTTCGCAAAAGGTTGTACTTAACGTTGCTTCGCCACTCTGAGTCTATGTATGTGTCAAAAAGTGCAAAAGGTCCTTTGCGCCAAGGCATCATAAGTCTTGCTGTCTCTTCTATATTTTTTGGGGGTTCGCCTTTGATTGTAACGGCATCATTTAACTGGGCTTCCCACGAACCATCTTGTAAATTTGCCAAAGCCTCTCTTAAAGGAGCAATATTTTTCCACTCCATCCACTTCGCACGCTCTTTTCTTAACTCTTCTATATTCATTTTAATCACTATTATATTTTAAATTTACTATAATTGTACCTTAAAAGG
>JAOTSA010000167.1 GCA_030247515.1 Sulfurimonas sp.
AAAACGAACTTTTTTTGTAAAAGTGCATTACATCAGTTATTTATTTTTGCGGATTTTACATCACACTTCCTAAATTACGACTGATTAGAACGATTTAAAAAGCATGCCGCCACAAAAAAGCTTTTTTTTATGGTTGAAAATGTATAATGCAACATATTTTTTAATGGACTATGTCACTATGCAAAAAACCGATTTAAAAGCGCTTATTGAGCAGATTTATGAAAATCTTCTTGAGCGTATTGATGCAGAAGAAGAGCCGACAAAAGGGCAAGTAGTCACTTACCTCAAAGATGCCGTGGAGATAGTTTCAAGCATCAACGACAAAGAGATAGACTCCATAGAACATGCAAAAGAGAGTTTTAACAACTCATACAAAGAGCTTGTCAAACAGAGCTTAACCTCATACAAAAGCACAAACCAAAAGTTTGGAGAGCTAACACAGCGCAATCAAGAAACTATAGAAAAATACACCTCACAGCAGATAGATTTAGATATTCTTTCTACTATGTTTGATGAGATTCAGTCTCACATGATAGAAGAGGTTAAAAAAGCAAATGAAGTAATTGTAGAACTTACAGAAAAAGTTAAAACGCTTGAAGAGACATCCAACTTAGACCCTCTTACAAAAGTCTTCAACAGAAGAGCTCTCACCTCTTATCTATCTGAAGTCTGTTCCAACAAAGGTGTCCCTTACTCGCTCCATCTTATCATGCTTGACATCGACAACTTCAAAACCATCAACGACAAGTATGGTCACATAACAGGGGATAAGATACTTATTTTCATCTCAAATATTCTTAAAAAAACTCTTCGAGACGGAGACAAGGTTTTCAGATATGGCGGGGAGGAGTTTACTGTTATCATCAACCGCAATACAGATGAGCAGTGTGAGCTTATTGCAAACAGACTTTTAACTTTAGTAAGCTCCAACAGACTCATTTATATGGGTGAACGCATCGCTGTCACTACCAGTATCGGAGTAACAAAGTTACATGCAGGAGATACACCTGATTCTCTGCTTTCAAGAGCAGATAAAGCACTTTATATATCAAAAAGAAATGGAAAAAACATGGTTTCAAAGGTGTGTGAGTAATGGAATTTAACTATTTTGATATTATTGTCACTCTCTTGGTTCTGTTTCTTGGTCTAAAGGGAGTAATCAACGGCTTTTTCAAAGAACTTTTCGGGCTTATCGGTATCATTGGAGGTATCTTTATAGCTTCAAGAGTTGGAGAGAGTGTCGGTCAAATCATAAGTGATTCTCTTTTAAAGTTTCAAAGCAGTGCAGCTATCAGCTTTACAGGTTTTTTGGTTACGCTTGCACTATTTTGGCTTTTCATGATAGGAGTTGGTCTTGCATTCAAAAAGTTAAGCCTTCTGGGTGGCTTGGGCATCTTTGACAAAACACTTGGATTTATATTTAGTGCTGGCAAATTTTTCCTTATCGCAGGAGTGATTCTCTACTCCATATACAACATCAAAGCGATTCGTCCAAATCTTGACAAAATGATGCACAATAGTATGTTGTTTCCTGTTTTAGTGGAGATAGGAGGCATTATCATGAAGCTAGACCCAGTAAAACTCTCCAGTGAAATCAATGCAACTGTAAGTAAAAACGCACAAGCCATAACAAAAGATGTCCAAGAAAGCGCACTTAAGATGGTAGAAGATACCAAAAGCAAGATAGATTCGATTGCAGACAAAAATATATCTAATGAGGAGAAGAGATAAGTATGTCAGAAATAACTACTGATTTTAGTGATAAAACCGTTAAATATAAACAACTATTGGAGGATTTTAAACAACTCCTTAAAAAAAACAATCTAAAGTTTACCATTCAAAGAGAGGTAATACTTGAGACGCTCTACAACGCTGACGAACACTTAACACCAGAATCACTCCACAACCTTATACAAAAAAAGTTTCCAGACCTAAAAACTGGAATTGCAACAGTTTACAGAACGCTCTCTCTGCTTGAAGATTCAGAGATGGTTACATCACTCTCTTTTGGTGCGCAAGGCAAA
>JAOTSA010000031.1 GCA_030247515.1 Sulfurimonas sp.
TCTTAAAAGTCTCTTTTATGCTCTCTTTTGGTAAAATCAAAACATTATTTACTTTAACCAAAAGAATTTCTATGACAACAAAAGAGTATATCTTAAAAACTATAAAAACCAGACCGCTTATCATTGATGGTGCTATGGGAACACAGCTTCAACAGCGAGATGAAAAAATCCCAAAAGAGGCGTGGGAGGGCAATGAGGGGTGTAACGAACTTCTTAACGCCACATGTCCAGAGGTTTTAAGCGAGATTTACCGTGCCTATCTGACATCGGGTGCAGACTTCATTACCACCAATACATTTGGCTCATTTTCATGGGTTTTGGATGAGTACGGTATCTCTCACAGAGCTTATGAGCTAACCTATGCGGGAACAAAACTTGCGAAAGATGAGTGTGAAAAGGTCTCCACGCCAGAGCATCCGAGATTTGTTTTAGGCTCTATCGGGCCGGGGACAAAGCTTCCATCTTTAGGACACATCACTTACGATGAGATGTTTGAGGGCTACACGGAATTTTGTTTAGCGTTGATTGATGGCGGGGTTGATGTTTTCTTGCTTGAGACTTGTCAAGACCCTCTGCAGATAAAAGCGGCTCTTCACGCTTGCGAAGCGGCAAGTAAACAAAGAGGAGTGGAGATTCCCATCATGGTTTCAGTCACGATTGAGCTAAGCGGAACTATGCTTATCGGAACTGATGCCGCAACTATCGCAACCATCTTAGAGCCTTTTGACATCATCTCTCTTGGATTTAACTGCGGAACAGGACCTGAACAGGTAGAAAAACATGTAAAAACTCTAAGCGAGATTTGGCATAAGCCCATCAGCGTTCATGCCAATGCAGGGCTTCCGCAAAACCGTGGGGGCTATACTTACTACCCAATGGGACCAGATGAGTTTGCCACAAAACAGGAGAGCTTTTTAAAGTATGACGGAGTTAGCTTTTTGGGCGGATGTTGCGGAACAACACCTCAGCATATCCGAGCGTTAGTCAATCGTGTTAGTGCTACCGCCCCAAAAGAGCCAAAAGGAAGCCAGCCAAACTCTCTTGCCTCACTCTTCAACACAGTTTCACTTACGCAAGAGTCATCCGTTTTACTTGTCGGAGAGAGAAGCAACGCAACAGGTTCTAAAGCGTTTCGTGAACTTCTTTTGGCAGAGGATTATGAAGGCACGCTAAGTGTTGCGCAACAACAAGTTAGGGTCGGTGCGCATGTGCTAGATGTAAGTGTCGGTTTTGCAGGGCGTGACGAGACAAAAGATATGAACTCTGTCATGAGCTTGTACGCTCAAAAAATAGCACTTCCGCTTATGCCCGACTCCACGCAAACTCCAGCTCTTGAAGAGGCACTCAAACTCATCGGCGGCAAACCCATCATAAACTCCGTAAACCTTGAAGACGGGATAGAGAAATTTGACAAAGTTTGCGCTTTAGCTAAAAAATTTGGAGCCGCACTTGTTTGTCTAACTATCGATGAGGTGGGCATGGCAAAAACGGTTGAGCGAAAGCTTGAAGTTGCCGAGCGTATCTATGAACTTGCGACCAAAAAGCACGGCATCAAGCCAGAGGATTTGGTTTTCGACCTGCTCACTTTTACCCTTGGAAGCGGCGATGAAGAGTACGCTGATGCAGGCATAAACACCATTGAAGCCATAAGAGAGTTGCGCACAAGACACCCAGAAGTGGGAGCGATTTTAGGGCTTTCAAATATCTCTTTCGGGCTTGACAAAGATGCCAGACCCTACCTAAACTCCATGTTTTTACACCACTGTACACAGGCGGGACTTACAAGCGTCATCATCAATGTTCAGCACATCATCCCCATAAACAAAATCAGCGAAACTGACCAAGAGATTTGCGATAACCTTATCTTTAACCGCAAACCAAAAGGAGCGGCTCTTTTTGAGTTTATCGAGCATTTTAGCACCAAAGAGGCTATTGACACAACAAAACAAGATGAGGCATATCTTGCCATGAGTATGGAGGAGAAAATCGCAAAACTTCTGATGGACGGCGATAAAGAGCGGATGATTCCTTTGGTGGAAGAGGCAAGACACTCCATCGCACCTGAAAAAATCGTCAATGAGATACTCATAAATGCCATGAAAGTTGTCGGAGAGCTTTTTGGGCGTGGCGATATGCAGCTCCCTTTTGTTCTTCAAAGTGCCGAAACCATGAAAAAAACAGTGGATTATCTAAACCCTTACTTGCCAAAAATAGATAAAAAAGTAGATACCACGCTTATTTTGGGAACGGTAAAAGGGGATGTTCACGATGTCGGCAAAAACCTAGTTGACATCATCCTCTCAAACAACGGCTTCAAAGTCATAAATCTCGGCATAAAAGTTGATATAGAGGCGTTTATCAAAACCTTAAAAGAGTCAAACGCAAGTGCCGTCGGCATGAGCGGGCTTCTGGTAAAATCGACGCAAGTTATGAAAGAGAACCTTGAAGCACTCCAAAGAGAGGGCATCAAAATCCCCGTACTTCTCGGCGGTGCGGCACTTACCCGTCCGTTTATAGATGATTTTTGCCGACCGTTTTATGATGGACCGATTTTTTACTGCAAAGATGCGTTTGACGGCGTAACCGCCATGAGCCGCATCGAAGCAGGCAATTTCGATACCGACCTGCACGGCAAAGAGGGCGAAGAGAAGATAGTCAAAGTCAAAGAGGAGATTATCATCCCACCTTACGAGCAGCTTAAAATGCCATCTCGTGATGTCAAAGTTCCAACGCCGCCGTTTTGGGGAAGAAGAGAGCTAAAACTAACTCCACAACAAATAGAAATGGCGTTTGAGTGGCTAAACCACAAACTTCTCTTTAAAGCTCGTTGGGGCTACAGCTCAAAAGGACTAACAAAAGAGGCGTATGAAAAACAGCTAAACGAGGTAGTTTACCCAGCGTATGAAAAGCTAAAAAAACGATTTATTGATGAGAAACTCTTTGAGCCGACCATTATTTACGGCTACTGGCCATGCAGAAGCGACGATGATACGCTTCTGATTTTTGATGAGAGCGAAGGGTACAACAGCGAGAGCGAGATAAGCCATGAACCGCTCCATGAGGTCATCGGCAGAGCAAAAGAGAAGTTCACTTTCCCAAGACAATCAAAACAACCACACCGTGCATTAAGCGACTTTTTCCACAGAGACAGACATGATGTCGTAGCGTTTACATGCGTAAGTGCGGGAGCAAAACTAAGCGAAGTTGAGCGAGAGATTTACGAGAGAGGCGACTACACAGAGTACTACCAGTTCCACGGACTAGGCGTTGAACTCGCCGAAGCTTTGGCGGAGATAGCCCACAAACAGATACGCCTAGATCTCGGCATAGCAAAAGACGAGGGCAACAAACTAAGCGATGTAAAAATGTCCGCTTACGAGGGATGCCGCTACTCATTTGGATACGCCGCATGCCCCAACCTAGAACTAAACCGCCCACTCTTCAACCTATTAGAACCCGAAGAGTTCGGCATAGAACTAAGCGAAACATTCCAAATCCACCCAGAACAGTCCACCTCCGCACTTGTGGTTTACCATCCTAGTGCTAGTTATTATAATGTTTAGGTAGCGGTAGGAGGAGTTCTTTTAGGCTATAAAAGCCTATCCTTTTTTAAGCAAATCTTTCGGATAAACTCCGTAAGTCTCAAAAAAAAGCTTTGAGAAGTGTCCTTGGTGTTTGTAGCCTACCTCTTTTGCTATCTCTCCGATATTTAAGGACTGCTCTTTTAAAAGAAGATTTGCTCTCTCTAGGCGAAGTTTTTGGACATACTCATAAATGGTGCTTTTATATACTCTTTTAAAAACTTTTTTAAGTTTTGACTCGTTTGTAGCGCATAAATGCGCAAGAAGTTCGATGGTTGGGGGATTGGTATAGCTACCCAGTAAAATCTCTTTTGCGCTTCTTGAGATGCAGATTTCATCGTCATCAAGGCTTTTATCGCTCATATCTAAGAGTTTCAGTCTATGGGCTATAAACTCCAAAACACTCTGCTCGCATACTATACTCTTCATTGTCGAGTCAGGTTTTATGGTTACTATT
The DNA here is from genome assembly GCA_030247515.1 of Sulfurimonas sp. Taxonomy (GTDB): domain Bacteria; phylum Campylobacterota; class Campylobacteria; order Campylobacterales; family Sulfurimonadaceae; genus Sulfurimonas. The sequence continues at coordinate 4,039 of JAOTSA010000031.1, forward strand.
TTGTTGATAATATAGAGGCTTAATGCGTCTATGCTCTGCGTATTTACAACTATATTTGTCATTTTGCTTTGCAAAAGATTGTACAAAAAGTCTATCGGTTCATCAGGATTGTTGCTTAGGTATCTTTTTAGGAAAAAATCCGCAATACAGAGCAGAAAAATATCCGTTTTTTCACCCTCTTGCGTTGTCATAACTACATCTTGTTTGGATGATGCAACTATATTTATACTGTTTTTATGAAAGGTAAATCTATCTTTGGAGATGTTTTCGACTATGTCTATTTTTCCCTCTTTTACCACGCAAACTGCAATCATCCTGTCAAGATTTTTGAGATGCGCATCGATTTTGCTCTCAAAGAGATTTATATCGAAAAAAAAGAGACCGTTTGAGATGTCAACTCTTTTAATATACTCATTTTTGTTTTTAAAAAGTTCGCTTACTTTGTAGCTTGTATCGGTTATGTTGAAAAAAAGAGACTCCATCAGAGGTTATAATACTCCATAACCCGTCTCTCAAAATCCTCATCGCTCAACTCTTTTTTCATCGGTATAAACTTTTTAGCTTTATCGCCTACCGTTTCATGTGCGTGAAAATTTGGATTTTGGATGATATCTAAAATCATCTGGGCAACCTCGTTTGCGCTATTTCCGTTGTTTATCTGCTCTACTATGGTAGGGGCTAGATTTGAAACCAGCTCTTTGTAGGGTGAAGTTTCATCAAAAGTCTTAACATTTACAACAAGATTTTGTCTTGCAAATTTCGTATCGAAAAATCCTGGCATGATGGAGTGGACCCTGATATTAAAATCCTTTAGTTCATAACGCAAGGAGTCGGTTATGCCCTCAACGGCGTACTTGCTTGAGTTGTAAAGTGCTAAAAGCGGAAGTCCTATCCTGCCCAAAAATGAGCTAATGTTGATGATGATACCGCTTTTTTGCTCTCTCATGATAGGAATAACGCTTTTGCAAACACGCAAAACGCCAAATACATTGATATCGTATTGATGTAACATCTCTTGCTCGCTCACATCTTCAACGGTTGAGACCAAACCGTAACCTGCGTTATTTACAAGAATATCAATTTTTTTATGATTTTTTACTATCTCTTTTACCGCTTCATCTATACTTTTTTGCGATGTCAAATCAAGTTTTATGGGGATGAGATTGCTGTTTTTGTTTTCTTCAAACGCTTTTGTGTCTCTAGTTCCTGCATAAACGACAAAGCCCTTTGTCGCCAAAAGTTCCGCACTCGCTCTGCCCATACCAGAACTCGTACCTGTGATAAAAACTACATCCGACATCAAAAACCTTTTTAAACTTCTTGCAAAACTAAAAACTAAGTGAACGATTCTGCAGCAAAGCGAAGCCTTAGTGAACGTGTTTTTAGTTTTGCAAGAAGTTTTTTGTTATCTCATATTAAGCAAATGATTATATCATACCGCCCAATAAAAAAAATTGTAAAAACAGAGAGAAATAATGGATTTTTTTAAGTATATTCATGCGGTAGGGACGGGCGAGAAAGGCAATCGTGATTTGACTTTGCAAGAGGCAAAGGATATGATGGAGCAGGTTTTAAAGCAGGAAGTTTACCCAGAACAAGTGGCCGCATTTTTACTTGGATGGAGGCTCAAACCTGAGACAACAGATGAGTTTAGAGGTGTTGTGGAGGCGTGTGACGGGTTTGTTAAAAAAACGCCTGTTGCAAACTCGCTGGAGCTTGGCTACCCGTTTGATGGCAAAGTGAACAACCCTTTTATGTTTCCGCTCATAGCAAAAGTGCTTCAAGATGCGGATTTGGAACTTGTTGTGGTAGGTGATGACCTCACACCTGCAAAATCGGGAATTACGCTCAAAGAGGTTGCAACGCATATAGAACTCTCCCGCAATGCCCACTATTTTGACAGAGCAGATTTTTTCAAAGAGATGCATGACCTCACACAGCTTCGTATGCGTCTTGGACTTAGAACAGGGCTAAATACGATTGAGAAACTCACTCATGTAGCTTCAAGTGAATTTGCTATCACGGGCGTATTTCATAAGCCTTTTGTCAAAAAATATGTTGAGGTTTTTTCCCATAGATATAAGCAGTTTGGACTTATTCAAGGAAATGAGGGAACGCCAGAGCTTTTTAGCAAAGGGCGTTTGTGGGTTGTCAATGGTGCGGATGTTGAGGAGTTTATCATCGACCCTGCATATTACGGCATAAACTACACAAAATCTTGGGATAAGATAACTTTAGAAGAGTCGCTTGAGCAGACGAACAACCCCTCGGACGAGTTCTTAAAACTAGCACGACTAAATGCCGCCGTCTATCTTTTTGTGTCACAAAAGGCTAAAACGATAGAAGAAGCTTACGAAAAACTTAATGGATAAATTCTCCAGCCATCTGAAAAATATCCTGCATGGCTTTTTTTTGGCGATAGGAACGACTATCGCTGAACCATCAACCATCTTGCCTCTTATCGTCAACTATTTTGGCGGAAGTTCTATGCTTGTGGGATTTTTTGCGGCACTTCTTCGTGGCGGAGCGGTCATTGTGCAGCTTTTTGCCGCCTTTCATGCACAGAGCTACAAGCGGATGATACCTTATCTGCGTAGAATATTTTTTGTCCGATTTTTATCATGGTTTCTCATCGGTGTCTCCATCCTCCTTTTTGGCGAAAACTATCCCAATTTAACCCTCGCTTCCATAGGTTTTGGGCTCTTTCTCTTCTCCTTTAGTGCGGGATTTGCGGCGATTTACTTTAGAGAGATTATGGCAAAGATATTTTCGCATAAGTTTCGTGGCAAAACGATGGCATATAGACAGTTTTTTAGTGCGGTGGGTGGGCTACTTAGCGGTGCGCTTGCGGCTTGGATTTTGGAGTCATTTGAAGCACCTCAAAGTTATGGCTATCTTTTTATCATCAGCTCTTTTATCATGGCTTTGGGCTATATAGCGTTTGCATTGGTTGATGAACCCCAAAAAGAGGAGGTTTCAAAGAGAGAGAGTTCCTTTAAAAAGTTTTTGCAAAACTCCCTCTCCATCCTTAAAGCGGATAAAAATTTTCAGATTCAAGTGACTACTTTTTTGTTGGCATACGGCTATCTTATTGCTCTGCCTTTTATCATACTTGATGCGCAGCAAAAGATAAATCTTGACGGTGTGGCGATAGGCTCACTCATCACAACGCAGATGGTTGGAGCGATGCTTAGTAACTTTTTATGGGGAAATTTGAGCGGTAACGGACGCAATATTGCCGTGGCAAAGGTGGCGATTTCACTACAAATCGTCGCTATTTTACTTGCTTTTGTAGCATCTTCGCTCTATGCGTATATGCTTATCTTCTTTTTAGTGGGTGCTTCCATGGATGGAAATCGCATCGCTTCAAGCAATCTTGTACTCAAACTCGCCCCAGCAGACAAAAGACCTATCTACATAGCTCTTCAGATGAATATCGTCTCTTTGGGGATGTTTTTTTCCATCATCGGCGGGATTGTTTTGCACTATGCAAACTACACACTGCTCTACTCACTAGCAACGGGAGTGCTTTTAGCAGCGTTTTTTTTATCGTTTAAGCTAACGGAGGGAGTTGGAGAGGAGGGGAATTAAATCCCAAAAAAGGTTTTAAGAAACTCTCTCTCTTTTTGGTTTTGGATAAGAACTTTTCCGACAAGTTCGCCTTTTTCGTTTGTTATCAAAACCTCGTTGCCCTCAACTTTAAGAGACTCTTTGCCCCACAGTTTCTCTAGTTCGTCAAGTCTGTGGTACAAATCACTTGCGTCTGGTTTCTCTTTTTTATCATTATATCGCTTATCAATGATAGTAAGTCCGCCGATTCTCTTTTCTACAATAAAAGGGCTGAAAGCTTTGATCTCCATATAGATACGATCCTCTTTTGGGTCTGGCATGGCACGCTGCATCGAGACTGCTCCCAAAATTAAAAAAGCTGTGAAAAAGGCGAAAATTAAGGCTTTTTTTACATTCATCTAGTTACTCCATTTTTGTATATAGTTTTTTGCTTTTTCTTCAAGCATTTTCATTCTCTCTTTGCCTTTTGGCACTGTTTCCCTAAGGTTTTTCATCTCTTTTAAAAAACTTCCTATATCGTGCGGAATGAGTTTCTCAAGATATTTTTTTAACTGTTTTGCCAACGCAGGAGATGCGCCAGAAGTAGAAATAGCGATAGTCAAATCATCTTTTTTGATGGTAGAACCAAAGATAAAATCGCAATACTCTGTGGCATCGACACAATTACAAAGGCAATTATACCCTCTTGACTCTTTAAATATCTCCGCTTGAAGTGCAATGTTATCAACCGCCACGACAACGATATCAAAACCTGCAACATCCCCTTTTTCATATCCTCTTTTTTCTAAAGAGAGACCGTTTTCTTCTATGAGACGCTTTGTTTCATCTGATAACAAGGGAGCTATAACGGAGATGTTTGTAGTAAAATCTAACAGATGGCGCAGTTTTGAAGAGGCTACCAAACCGCCGCCAACAAGAAGAATTTTTCTGTTTTGGAGTTTTAAAAAGGCAGGAAAATAGCTCAAAATATCTCTTTCCTTCTCTTTCGTTATCTCCGATATAATACCATACTTTTTTTAAATCCATTGTTGATAGACATCAACTGAGATTAATTGAAATGAAGCTACAATCAAAAAAATAAAAAATTGGACGAGAACTATAGATGAAAGATGAAATATTATCACGTATTCAAAAGAAATTTCCTTTGGTTGCAAGACCATTTGTGGTAATTGCTGATGAGCTAGGTATGAGTGAAGATGAGGTTCTTGCCATTTTACAAGAGCAGAAAAAAGCCAATGTTATCCGCCAAACGTCGGCAATTTTTGATACAAAGAGACTTGGATATGTCTCTTCTTTGGTTGCGTTTAAAATCGCTCCACAAAAGATTAGTGATGCGGTAAAGATTATCAACTCACATCCAGGGATTTCGCATAACTATGAGAGAAATCATGATTTTAACATCTGGTTTACGCTTGCAGTCGCTCCAAACTCTAAGCTTGGTCTTCAAAAGACAGTTGAACTGCTTGCAAAGCTAACGCAGGCGGATGATTTTATCATTTTGCCGACACTCAAACTTTTTAAAATCAACGTCAAACTAAACACAACTGGAAAAGATGAGAAAAAAGAGGAGGTAAAACGAGTACAGCATAAAGAGATAGAGCTTACTCCTTTACACCACTCCATCATTCGTTATGCACAAAATGATATTGAGTTTACGCATGAGCCATTTAAGAAGATAATTGATGCTTTAGGGATTGATTATGATACTTTTTTTGGCGCACTTGATGAGCTTCAAGAAGCGGGCGTTATGAGAAGATTTGCTTCTATCCTTAACCATAGAAAAGCAGGATTTAGCGCAAATGCGATGGTTGTTTGGGATGTTGATGAGCAAAACGGAGAAATGATAGGCGAGAAAGCGGCCGCATTTAGTGCGGTTTCTCACTGCTACCTTCGCCCAAAATATCCAAACTGGCAGTACAACCTCTTTACTATGGTGCATGGAAAGAGTGAAGAAGAGACAAATAGTATCATAGAAGAGATGGCGGCAGAGATTGATGCAAAAAGCCATATGCCGCTTTATAGCTCACGAGAGTTTAAAAAGGTACGCATAGAGTATTTTACTCCTGAGTTTGAGACTTGGGAAGAGAAATATAGCAAGGTAAAGGAATAAAATTGGGACTTTTTTTAGAGCTGGAAGTAGTTTATATTATCATAGGAATTTTCATCTTGAGTGTAACTGCATTTGTTACAACAAGAGATTTTATGCCAAAGGGTGCATTTAAAAAAGGGATGATTTCAGTCGGTGCTGTCGTCTCTTTGATGGTTGCCTTTCACTATAGCATCACTGTAAAAAGGATGAATGGAGTTGAGGAACTTTTCAATGCTGGAGAGACTATCATCTGTGAAAACAAGATGCGAAGAACCATCTCAAAATCTGTACTAATTTCTCAAAGTATGGAGTGGAAACTTGAAGACCATCTCTTTAAACATCATGATTATGAGAGAGACTTCCATACTGCACGCTGTGTTGACTGGAAGGGAAGTGAAGTGTATCAGGAAGAGAACAAAACGAAATGAGAGAGAAATTTAGACGCTATGGGATGGCGATATTTTTTCTTTTTCTTGTCACTCTTTTGATGCTTTTAGGCACTTTAGGGGTCAAGAGTTTTGGGGATAAGATGTTAGAGGGGACAGGAGTTGAGATGAAACCAAGAGGAGATAATTTAGCACAATGAGTTTAACAATTATTCTTGCAGTGGCTGCGGTTTTAAGCATTGTATTTCACTTTTTAGGTGTTTATGTAGGGGCAAAAAAGACGGTTTGGACTATGCTTGCTATTGTATGGGCGGCGAGTTTTGGTTTGGCGATAAGTGAAGTAAAACCTAAGGGATATGCGGAGATTGAGAAGATGAAAGGCAAATTTGCCGAGACTGACAAGCTCATAGAAGAAGCGATGCCTGAGGTTTCCATTTACGAGATGGTCGTTATCAAAAAAAGCTACAACGAAAACAAGCCAAAACAGTAAACTATCATGAAAACGGTGGGCATATTTGGGTGTGGCTGGCTTGGAAAACCGCTCTCTCTTGAGCTTGAAAAAGAGTTTGAGGTAGAGTGTTTTTCAAGAGAGACGACAAAAGATGATGCCCACTTTTGGCAGAGCGATACGCTCATCATCGCCATGCACACAAAAGATAACTACCTCACAACACTTCAAAAAATAGCCGCACTTACAAAACCTGACGCAAATATCATACTCATGAGTTCTACATCCGTCTATAAAGAGTTTGATTGCGATGTTGACGAGAGTGCGGTTATATCGCAATCATCGCTTATCAAAGAGGCGGAGGAGTTGTTGCTTGGGCTTAGAGAGAGGGTGCTAGTATTGAGACTTGGCGGGTTGATGGGCGAGGATAGGGTTGCGGGACGCTGGAAGAGTGCGACAAAGTTTCAAGACGGCTATGTAAACTACATCCATAGGGATGATGTCATAGCTATCATCAAGCGGATGTTGGAGTGTGGCATAACGCAAGGGATTTACAATCTTGTAGCACCGCTTCACCCGACACGCCTTGAAATCCATCAAAAAAATGCTCAAAAGTTTGGTGTGGATGTGGGGGCTTTTGAGGGTTTTTCAAAGCGCAGAGTTTTGTCAGGCAAGGTCATCAAAGAGCTTGGATATAGTTTTAAGTATCCGAATCCACTGGAGTTTTGGGGCTAATTGCTTCTGGCTAACGCCGCAAAGTCAATCTCCTCTTTTGGTTCTTTTGCCTCTTGGATTTTTTTGTCCTCTTCAAAGCTGCCTGTGCTAAAGATGTATTCGCTCTTTTGCAATATACACCCCTTCATCCCTGGAACACACGCTTTTTTTATAAGTTTGCAGTAACCGTTATGGTCATGTTGGCATGTCCAACCCATTGTTTACTCCTTAAATTTGAGACTTTGCAAATTTGAAAACACACTCACTAAGGCTTCGCTTCGCTGCAGAATCGTTCGCTTAGTTTTCAAATTTTCAAAGTCTGAAATTATGCTACAATTTTTTAAACTTCCGACTTAAGGGAAATCAGAAATGCAAGGTAATTATAAATCATTTTGGTTAAGTGATGCAATGTTTGATGAATGTTTGGAGGTAATCGACCAACGTCAGTTGCCTTTTGTCTATGATACACGCTATTTGACAAATACAGAAGAGGTGGTAAACGCCATAAAAAACAGAACCGTTTGCGGTGCGGGGGTTGTCGGAGTTGTGGCGGCTTTTGGGGTTTATATGGCTGCTATTGAGGTTGATGGGGATTATGAGGCACTTGGAGAAAAGACGGTTTTGTTGCGTGAGGCGTGTTTGATAACACGCAATCTTGCATGGGCGGTTGATGTGATGATGGAGCGACTTAAAGAGTCACAAGATGTGATAGAAGATGCAAGAGCGTTTGCCATAGAGTTGAGTGACAATGAGGCGTTGGAGAGCCAAAAGATAGCTGAGGTAGGCTGTGAACTTATCGAAGAGATGCGCAAAAAGAGTGGAAAGGAGAAAATCAATATCTTGACTCACGCTAGCGGCGGGTATCTTGCATTTGTAGATGATGGGGCGGCATTTGCGCCTATTTATGAGGCAAAGAGAAGAGGGGTGGATGTGCATGTTTGGGTGGATGAGACGAGACCCAGAGGCGAGGGCACATCGCTTGGTTCATGGGAACTTGCTCAAAATGAGATAGACCACACAATCATAACCGACACGGCGGCAGGATGCTTGATGCAACGTGGCGATGTGGATATGGTGATAGTGAGTGCCGACAGAGTAAGTGAAAATGGCGATGTTGTGGCAAAGGTTGGGACTTATCTTTTGGCACTCGCAGCGAATGACAACAACATCCCTTTTTATGTGGCATTTCCAACTTCTACCTTTGATGCGATGACAAATGAAGTTCGCATTGAGGAGAGAAACGGCGATGAGGTAAAATTTGTCAAAGGTGTGGATGCCGATGGAGTTGTTCGCAGAGTTCGCATAACGCTAGATGGCTCAGCGGCAGTAAGCTTTGGCTTTGACACTACTCCTGCAAGGCTGATAACGGGGCTGATAACAAACAGAGGGGTTTGTGAGGCGAACTACAACGAGATAAAAGCAAAATTTAGGGGATAAGACAGTGAAAAGTTTATGGCAAGATGTAGAGGCATTGAGATGTAAAACAGATTTAGATTTGCGGGTTTATACCTCAAGGCTGTTGGGGTGTGATGCTTCTTTGGTGCTTCATGGCGGTGGGAATACCTCTGTAAAATCAACCGTTACAAATCTTTTGGGCGAGAGTGAAGAGGTGCTTTATGTCAAAGGGAGCGGTTGGGATTTGGCTACCATCGAGGCGGAGGGGTTTGCTCCTGTGAAGATGGATGCACTGCTTGAGATGGCGGAGTTAAGGGAGCTAGATGATGCCGATATGGTGGCGCAGCAGCGTCTTGCCATGACAAATCCGTCTGCTCCAAACCCCTCTGTTGAGGCGATTTTGCACGCTATCATCCCTTTTAAGTTTGTTGACCATACGCATGCCGATGCGGTTGTGACCATTACCAATACTCACGGTGGCGAGGAGAAAATCAAGGAGATTTATGGGGAGAGAGTTTTGGTTATCCCATACATCATGCCTGGATTTGTGCTTGCAAAACTGGTTTATGATATGACAAGAGATATCGTGTGGAGCGAGCTTTCTGGGATGGTTCTTATGAATCATGGGCTTTTTACATTTAGCGATGATGCAAAAAAATCGTATGAAAAAACCATAGAGTTGGTGGATGCGGCAGAGAAGTATCTTGAGAAAAATGGGGCGGTTTTGGAGTTTGAGAGTGCGGCTTCTTCTGTGGATTTGCTTACCTTGGCAAAAATCCGCAAAGAGGTCTCAAATCTAAAAGGTGTTGCGACTATCTCCATTTTTAACGACAGCGATTTGGCGGTACATTTTTCAAAGCAGGATGTTGAAAAAATCGCCACACAAGGACCGCTCACGCCTGACCATGTTATACGCACAAAGAGAGTTCCCGCACTTTTGGGCGATGATGTGAGTGCTGATTTGGCACGGTTTGTCAAAGAGTACAAAGATTACTTTGAGGCAAATGAGCATGGCGAGATGCTCTTAAATCCTGCACCCAATTTTGCGATACTTAAAGGCAGGGGAACGCTCTCTTTTGGCGCAAATACAAAAGAGGCAAATATCATAAAAGATATCAATGAGCATACCTTTGAAGCGATACTAAAAGCCCAAAAACTTGGCGGTTACAAGGCTCTTAGCGCAAAAGATATATTTGAAGTTGAGTACTGGTCACTTGAGCAGGCAAAACTCAAAAGCGGTGCAAAAACAGCTCCTCTTAGCGGGAAAATAGCCATCGTTGCAGGCTTGGAGAGGGCAGATATGTTAAACGCTCAAGGTGCGGTTGTTGTGAGATGCGATGCAGTAAAAAGCGAAGAGATTACAAGTGTGATAGAGAGAACGGTTAAGAGTTTTGGCGGTATCGACATCGTTGTGGCGGATGGAGAAATCTTTACACCAAGTTCAGATTTACAAACGCACACCGCTCATCAAGAGCTTCTCAAACAGTGTGCGCCGTTTTTAAAGCTCGGAGTTGAGACACCGCATCAACTCTTCATATAGAGCATACGCTTGATATTCTCAGGCATGCTATCTAAAGCAAAACTCTTCTGGCTTTTGATGTAAGAGGGGAGTTTAAACTCTTTTGATGTCAACAGTGTTACGAGTTTTTGCAAATCCTCATTTTCAATTTGCTTGTACTTTATCTCCATCTCTTTGGCGATACGGAGAAAAAATGTGAGCAAAATGGCTTGCGCTTTTTCGTTCACAGCGTCATTCCTTATAACACCCTCAAACTCTTGGCGCATCGTTAAAACATTGTACTCACACAACTCGTCAAGTTTTTCTGGATTCTCACTTCCCAAATAGTTTAAAATATTTAAGATAAGGTTGAGAAAGAGAAGGTTCGTTTTGTCGATAACCATATTGTTTTTTTCAAGTCTTTCTCTGTATGCCAAAATCTCTGGTTGTATTTCGTGAAAATAAGCTAACATTTTTGAACCTTTTTATTTGATGTTACGCACTAAAACGAACTCGTCCGTTTTAGTGGCAGGGACAAATGTCCCTTGCAACCCCCTAAAGCTACGAAAAACAAGTTTTTCGAGATTTCAAAAGTGCTTTACAAAAGTGCATAACATCAGCTTTTATATAAAATCAGAAAAGCATTATAGTTGCAAGAGGCTGATATCGCTCTTTCTAAGTGGTGTTAAAGTAGAAAATTAATAGAATAAGAAGATATTAGGTAAGGCAAGAAAATGAAAATAGCCATCGCAGGTACAGGGTATGTAGGTCTTAGCAACGGGATACTTCTCTCACAGCACAACGAGGTGGTTGCACTTGACATTATCCCGCAAAAAGTGGAGATGCTCAACCAAAAAATCTCTCCCATTGAGGATAAAGAGATAGAGGAGTACCTCAAAAGAGAGGATTTAAACTTTCGTGCCACGCTTGACAAAGAGGAGGCGTACAGAGGTGCGACGTATGTTATCATCGCAACGCCTACCGACTATGACCCGCAGACCAACTACTTCAACACAAAGTCCATTGAGTATGTCATCAGCGATGTTTTGAGCATCAATCCTGAAGCGGTAATGGTGGTAAAATCAACCATTCCCGTGGGCTACACCAAAATGCTAAGAGAGAAGTTTGGTACGCAAAATATCATCTTCTCTCCAGAGTTTTTGCGAGAGGGTCTTGCTCTTTATGACAACCTCTATCCAAGCCGCATTATCGTGGGAGAGCGCAGTGAGCGGGCAACTGTTTTTGCAAACTTGTTGGCAGAGGGGGCGATAAAAAAAGATATAGCGATGCTATTTACCGATGCAACTGAAGCCGAGGCGATAAAGCTTTTCGCAAACACCTACTTAGCGATGCGTGTCGCTTACTTTAACGAGCTTGACAGCTATGCGCAAAGCCATGAACTCGATACAAAGCAGATTATCGAGGGGGTTGGGCTTGACCCACGCATAGGCATGCACTACAATAACCCCTCATTTGGGTATGGCGGTTACTGTTTGCCAAAAGATACAAAACAGCTTCTGGCGAACTATGCCGATGTTCCATCCAACATGATAGAGGCGATAGTGAAGTCAAACAGCACGAGAAAAGATTTTATCGCCGATAGCATTTTGGCGAAAAAACCAAAGGTTGTCGGAGTTTACAGACTTGTCATGAAGAGCGGAAGCGACAACTTTAGAAGTTCGGCGATTCAGGGCATCATGAAGCGCATCAAAGCCAAAGGGGTTGAGGTCGTTATCTATGAGCCAGTTCTTGAAGAGGAGAGCTTTTTTAACTCAAAAGTCATAAAAGATTTGGAAGAGTTTAAGCGCATAAGCGATGTTATCGTGGCGAACAGGCTCTCTGAGAGTATCATGGATGTGAAAGAGAAAGTCTATACGAGAGATATCTTCAACAGCGACAGCTAAAAAAATGGAGTCAAAAAATGGCAAAAAAAAGTAAAAAAAACTCCAAAATCAACCAGAAAATCAAAAAATATTTTGACGGCGACCCTTTTGATGTGGGGGTCGCAAGGGTAAGTACGCAGACTTTGAGTGAACTTTTTCATTATCTTGGCATCTATGACGTGGACGGAAGCAAAGAGATGCTTCTTAAAGTGGCACGGATGATTTGGAGCGAGGTTGATGGCGACTATCGTGGGGCGATTTTGGATTTTTTCGAGCAAGAGGGCAGGGTTTACAAAGCAACTGCACCAAAAGAGCAGAGTTTGGAGCGTGATGACAAGATAGATATGCTCATAAATGAACTAGATGCAACCCCAGAGGAAGCGGGGCTTTTGCATGAAGCATTTGTGGATGTGAGAAGCAAAAAAATCACCATTGAGAAGATGGAATCCAAACTCCGCCACATACGCTACAACCTCAAAAAAGAGCGTATTCAAAAGCGTGTGGATGGGGTTTTTGACATCGACGACTCTTTGGAGTTTAACGCTTCGCTTCGTTATGCAATTTACGGGCAAAATTTTCATAAAATCCTCACGCTAAACACAAAAGTTTATGAGTACGACTACCTAAAAGATGGTGAAGAAGATACTATTGTCAAAGAGTTGGAGGCAGAGAAAGAGCGTATTGTGGCGTTGAAACAAAAGGAGATAGAGAGCTTTTTGGCAACGCTTGGGGAGGAGCATCCATATTTGAGCCAAAAAGAGATAGCAAACGCACTTAGAGCCGCACCGCCAAAGTCAAAACTCTCTTACCCGCCGCTTAAAGAGGAGATTTTGAAGCGCATCATCTCTGAAGAGTTTGGCGAAACTGCCCTGCAACTTCACGACGAAGAGCTTCTTGTCGCCATCCCTCAGAGCTGCACGCTTCCCTACACAAACAAAGAACAACCCTATACGCTGGAGCTGCATGTTGAGTTAAACTCGCTTTTGGGCGAGATTTGGAAGAGCAAAACGCTTGATTTTAGCGAGGTGATAGCGGCGGCAAAAAAAGAGCATGAGGAGCATTTTTTTGCAGACCTTTCATCTTTGGTTGCGGAGTGCGACTCTTATGCCACGCTGCTGCATCTAAGTCCTGAAGCACTCCATGCAAAAGTGTATGATGCCTTGCTTGAACTTCTGCCGATGTCGCTTGTTGTCTCGCCAAAAGTTGCACGCAAAACGCTCAAGCGATTTACCTACTCCATCCATGAAGAGATAGCCAAAAAACAGCGTTACGAACTCCTTGCCCGCACGATTAGGGATTTTAAAAACCTCTTTCCGCTTGCCCGTGATATGCGGCGCAAACTTGTACTTCACATAGGACCGACAAACAGCGGCAAGACCTACCAAGCGATGCAAAAGCTCAAAAACGCCGACACAGGCTACTATCTCGCACCGCTTAGACTTTTGGCGTTGGAGGGTTTTGAGGAGTTGCGGGAGAGCGGTATCGACGCATCGCTCATCACGGGCGAGGAGCAGATACTTGATGAGGAGGCGACACACATCAGCTCTACCATAGAGATGTGCAACTTTGACGTGGATGTGGATGTTTGCGTCATAGATGAGGTGCAGATGATAGATGACCGTGACCGTGGCTGGGCGTGGGCAAATGCCATCATCGGCGCACCTGCAAAAGAGATTATCATGACGGGTTCGCCAAATGTCAAAGAAGCGATTGTCGCACTTGCGGCGTATCTGGGCGAAGAGCTTGAGATAGTGGAGTTTGAGAGAAAAAATCCGCTTGTGCTTCTGGACGCACCCGTTCATGAGAGAGAGGTTGAGGAGGGGAGTGCAATCATCGCTTTTAGCCGCAAAGATGTGCTTAAGCTCAAACAGACATTTTCAAAGCACTTTAGCGTGAGTGTGGTTTATGGAAACCTCTCGCCAGAGGTGCGGCGTGAAGAGGCGAGACGTTTTCGTGCAGGCGAGACGCAGATACTTGTTGCCACCGATGCCATTGCCATGGGGCTAAATATGCCCATCAAAACCATACTTTTCTCAAAAGCAGAGAAGTTTGACGGAGTAAATGACAGAAATCTTTTGCCGAGTGAAGTACACCAAATCTCAGGACGTGCGGGAAGATACGGACTGCATGAAAAGGGGTACGTGGGGGCTTTGAGTGCGGATGTTTTGCATATCGTGAAGAAAAATTTTCACAAAGAGGCGCATAAAATCGCCATCCCTTTTAAAGTGATGGCAAATCTCGACCATATCAAGCTTGTAGGAAGCATCCTTGAAGAGAAATCGCTTCATGAGATACTCAAGTTTTTTGTCAAAAATATGGAGTTTGATGGTCCGTTTGTGGCGACAAACCTTGACGACATGCTTGAGGCTTCCGTACTTGTAGATAGCTATGACCTAGATTTGACCACAAAATACCATCTCGCATGCGCACCGCTAACGTTAAAATCGCCCTATATCACGGGTGCATACGAGAGCTACCTTGGCGCACTGGAGAAAAAGATACCAGTGCCTTACACCATGCCCATCCTCACAAGCACACACGCCCAAACCACAGACGACCTTTTGCGTGCGGAAGATATGGTAAAAGAGATTTCGCTCTATCTTTGGCTCAGTTACCGATTTGGCGACTATTTTATCGACACAAACAGAGCAAAAGCGGCAAGGGGAGTTTTGAACAAATTTATAGAAAACTCCCTCCAACAAAACCAACTCGCCCAAAAATGCAGAATGTGCAACGCCCCGCTCCCGCCAAACTCCGCTTATGGCATCTGTCAGGCATGTTTTAAGAAAAACTACACGGGACGGGGAGTGAGTAGTAGAGGGTATAGAAGTAAGTAGCAGTGGAAAAAAGTGAACTTTGCACAGTCTAATGCCTAATATAATTGAATATTTTATAATGTTACAGTATTGTACTTACTAATATTATAGATTATTTAGGAATTATAATGAAAAATACACTTATTGAACAAAATCAACATTGGCAAAACAAGCCATATAAAAGTACAAAAAGAGAGGTGTTGTCAAAGCTTATCTCCT
>JAOTSA010000032.1 GCA_030247515.1 Sulfurimonas sp.
TCGTAGTCAAATAATCCTCTGCTTTTTTTGCTCATCTTATCTCCTCCATTGCTTGTGACATTTGTATCTTTTATTTTATCGAATTGGGGCTGTTTTTAAAATATGGTGGGTTTTTAGAGGTGTCCTATAAAAACAGTAAAAATCCATTAAGGAGCTTAACATTCATTTAAAAAAAGTGAAATGATTTTACATGATTATCTCATTATTTCTCTCCACGGTGCAAACGACGCATCATCTTGCTAAGGCAATCGAGACTTTTTGCTCGGGGATTTTTTTGTGGGATATTTTGGCTTCGGCGAGTGTCGTGTATTTATTTTGCACAATTGAGGCTTATCATGAAATGAAGTTTGTAAACTTGACATTACTGCTTCTATTAGTGTAAAATTACGTCATCAAAAATCGTACGAATTTTTTCTTACGCTTTCCTAATACCCTCAAAAGTAAATTCCGCAGGGCAAAAATCCAAAATGTTAAGGCAGTCGTATATATGAGCGAAAACAGTCCACAACAACCTCGTAAAGTCCAAAATCCTAAAAGCAACAACGCAAAATCAAGAACGCACAACCCAGTTAAGGGTGCTAGTGTAGAAGACCTTCGTATCAAAAGTATAGAAGAACTAACAGCAATGGCTGATGAGCTTGGAGTTGAGCAACCAAACGAGCTAAAACGCCAAGACCTTATATTTGAGATTCTCAAAGCACAAACAGAGCAGGGCGGATTTATCCTCTTTATGGGTATTTTGGAGATTATGCAGGATGGTTATGGTTTTATCCGCTCCATCGATAAGAGCTTTGATGAGAGTATCAACGATGCGTATGTGTCAAATACCCAAATCAAACGCTTTGCTCTTCGTAACGGAGACGTTGTCACTGGTCAAGTGCGCCCTCCAAAAGAGCAAGAGCGTTACTATGCCCTCATAAAGATAGAAGCAGTCAACGGTCTCCCTCCTGAAGAGAGCAAAAAAAGACCTCTCTTTGAAAACCTCACGCCACTTTATGCAACAGAACAAATCAAACTAGAATACAGAGAAAAAGGGCTGACAGGTCGTATGATGGACCTTTTTGCGCCTATCGGGAAGGGTCAGCGTGGGCTTGTTGTCGCACCTCCGAGAAGCGGTAAAACAGAGCTTTTAAAAGAGATTGCTCACGGTATCACGCACAACCATCCAGAGATTGACCTTATGGTTCTTTTGGTGGATGAGCGTCCTGAAGAGGTTACAGACATGGAGAGAAGTGTTAAAGGTGAAGTTTATAGCTCTACTTTTGACATGCCTGCAAAAAACCATGTCAAAGTGGCAGAGATGGTTATAGAAAAAGCAAAAAGACGTGTTGAGCTTGGGCGCAATGTTGTTATCTTGCTTGACTCCATCACACGTCTTGCACGTGCATATAACACGGTCACGCCATCAAGCGGAAAGGTTCTCTCTGGTGGTGTTGATGCAAATGCACTTCACAAACCAAAGAGATTTTTTGGAGCTGCAAGAAACATTGAAAACGGCGGCAGTTTAACCATCATCGCAACTGCACTTATCGACACGGGAAGCAGAATGGACGAAGTTATCTTTGAAGAGTTCAAAGGTACGGGCAACTCCGAGGTTGTGCTTGATAGAAAAATAGCCGACAGACGTATCTTCCCTGCTATCGACATCCTCAAATCTGGTACTAGAAAAGATGAGCTTCTTATCCCGCCTGAAGTTTTACAAAAAGTATTTATCCTCCGTCAGATGATGCACAAACAAGATGATGAAGTAGAGGCTCTGCGTTTTGTTTACTCGACAATGGGCAAAAAACCGACCAATGCAGAATTTTTAGAAAGCATGAACCCAAGCCAGTAAATCATGAAAGTAGGCGTATTTGACAGCGGTATTGGTGGTCTGAGTGTTGTAAAATCTCTTTTAGAGCATAGGCTCTTTGAGGAGATTGTCTATTTTGGCGACACTGCACGTGTGCCTTACGGTATCAAAGACAAAACAACCATCATCCGTTACGCCATAGAAGCCGTAGAATTTTTCAAAAATTTTGAACTTGACCTCATTATCGTTGCATGTAACACAGTCAGCGCACACGCACTAACAGAGATGCGTGATGTCGCATCATGTCCAGTCATAGGCGTTGTTGAAGCTGGAATCTTAGCAACATCCAACGCACTTTGCGACAAAGAGTCCAATATCCTCATCCTTGGAACAAAAGCGACTATCAACTCAAAAGCGTATGAGATAGGTCTAAGAGAGCAGGGATTTATAAATCTTCAAGCAAAAGCGACAGGGCTTTTTGTCCCGATAGTAGAAGAGGAGATTTATGAGGGCGCAATTTTAGAAGCGACTTTTGAACACTATTTTGACGCTCTTAAAAAACCAGATGCTGTTATCTTGGGATGTACACACTTCCCTCTTATCACAGATGCTCTGCAAAACTACTTCTCAAACGAGACAATTTTTATCCATTCAGGCGATGCAATCGTAGAACAGTTGGAGAGGGATTTTGACTTTAGCACAAAATACACAACAACGAAACTGGAATTTTTCGCCTCCGAAAACCCAGAAGCTCTAAAAAATGTAGCTAAAAAATGGTTGCATCTCTAATCTTTTTTTCCGTAATCTTTAAGAAATAATCCCGTATTACAATTTTGGCATCGCTACTTCAAGGAGTCTGCTCTTATGCCAAAGCTCTCTATAAAAATTCAAATTCTTCTTCTTGTTTGTGTCTCTTTGTCTCTTTTGGCATTCATAACATCTTCTCTTTCTGGCTCAAAAAGCAAAGAGGCTCTTATGGCGCAAAGCTATGCGAAACTAACCGCTTCACGAGATATCAAAAAACATCAGATAGAAGATTTTTTTAACAAGTGTGTTAAAGATATTGAGATTTTGGCACATAGTGACAATCTTCAAAATTTGACTTGGGATTTGCTGAGTGTTTTTAAAGAGCTTGAAGTAAAAGAGGAAGAGCTATTTCCAGTTAAAGACCCATCGGCAAAAGAGGAGCGTCTGCCTCATGAGACATATTTTCAAAAGTACTATAAAGAGTATGGTTACAGTGACATCTATATCGTCTTGACTAAAGGTGGGCATGTCGTTTACAGCGGTGCAAAAAAAGAGGATTTTGGTGCAAATCTGCATAAAGGAGTACTCAAAGACTCTCCTCTGGCAAAAGTCTATGAACAAACACGAAGCTCCAAACGTACAACATTTCTTGATATGCAAACATATTCTGTTGATGGCAACGCTCCTGCCATGTTTGTCGCAACGCCTGTTATGGTGCGAGCGGAGATGCAAGCGGTGCTTATTTTTAAGATAGACACAACGCAAATAAGCAAGATAGCAAACTATAGAAATGGGTATGGAGCAACGCAAGAGGATTATCTGGTTGGTTCGGATAAACTGATGCGAAGTGACAGTTTTCTTAGTCCAGCAACACACTCTCTAAGTGCTTCTTTTATAAATCCATCGGCGGGCAGAGTAGATACAGAAGCGACAAAAGAGGCATTCGCAGGCAAAAACGACACAAAAATAGTTGTTGATTATAATGGGCATAAGGTGCTAAGTTCCTATGCTGGGCTACAAGTCGGGCAAGATTTTGCGTGGGCGATAGTTTGTGAGATAGATGAATCGGAGGTGCTTGAGACGCCAAATAGTATCCAAAATGGTATCGTACTCTCCTCTTTTGGTATCTTGGGCGTTATCTTGTTTATAGCTCTTTTTATAGTCAATCACAGTGTTATCAAACCTCTGCAAAATTTTCAAAATAGTCTCTTAAATATCAGTGCAACACACAATCTCGCCATCAAAGCAGATGAAAATGTGCCACTTGAACTATCTAAAATGGCATCAAGTTTTAACGCACTTATAACTACTCTCAAAGATTTAATCCAGATTTCAAAATTAAATTCTGGTGAAAATGCTTCTATATCTCATGAACTCTCCACTACGGCGTTTAAAGTCGGAGAGAATGTTGAAAAATCTGTTGTTGCAATAGATGAGGCGAGCAAAGAGGCAGATGCAATCAAAAATGAGATTAACAGAGCCATAGATGAAGCAAACCAGAGCAAACAAGAGATAGTGAGCGCAAATAAAAACCTTAGTTCTGCTAGAGACGAAATAGCGCATTTGACGCACCAAGTCCAAAAAAGTGCAGAGATTGAGAGTGAACTTGCCCAAAGAATGCAAACACTCTCACATGAGGCAAATCAGGTAAAGGTTGTTTTAGAAATCATCTCGGATATCGCTGATCAGACAAATCTTTTGGCACTCAACGCCGCTATCGAAGCGGCGAGGGCAGGCGAGCATGGAAGAGGATTTGCCGTGGTCGCTGATGAGGTGCGTAAACTTGCAGAGCGGACACAAAAAAGCCTCACAGAGATAAATGCCACCATTAACGTCATCGTCCAATCTATCGTGGATGTCAGTACGCAAATGAATATAAATTCAGATGAGATACATTCTTTGGCACATAGCGCATCAGAGGTTGAGATAAAGATAAATGAGAGCGTGGCAACAGTTGATAGGGCGGTACGTTTAAGTGAGAAAACTGCAAGTGATTTTGAAAACACCAGAAGCAATGTGCAAAGTATTGTTTCACAGATATCGCAGGTCAACACCATCTCATCACACAACGCAAGAAGTGTCGAAGAGATTGCGGCGGCGGCAGAACATCTCAACGCTATGACAGATACATTGCGTACTAAACTAGAAATTTTTAGAACCTAGAGAAAAAAAATGAAAAAGAATCTGCCAAAAAAATGGGTACAAAATTTAAAAGTTTTAGATGTCGCACTGCAGCCGATTTTAAATATTCATACAGGCAAAATTTTCGCTGTTGAAGCACTTTTGAGAAACTATGAAGAGGTTGGTTTTAGTTCCATCTTTGAGCTTTTTGATGCAGTTTATGAGGATAATCTCCTCTACTCTTTTGATCTCAAACTCAGAAAAAAAGCTATCAAAAAGTTTGTGGAGATTGATGGGTATGAGAAGCTAAAGCTCTTTTACAACCTTGATAACAGACTTTTGGAGATGCCCGATTTTTCGCATGGAAATACTCTCAAACTGCTTGAGCGTTATGGTATGGGTAAAAAGAGCATCTGTTTTGAACTCTCAGAGCGACATGAAATCTCAAATACACAGAGAATAAAAGAGGTACTTGCACACTACAAAGAGGAGAAATACTGCATCGCCATAGATGATTTTGGTGTGGGACACTCTGGTTATAAGCTTCTCTATGACACAAAGCCAGACGTTATCAAGATAGATAGATTTTTCCTAGCAGATATCAACACCGACAACAAAAAAAAGCTTATGTCACGAAGCATAACGCATCTGGCAATTCAGCTTGGGATAAAGGTTATAGCAGAGGGGATTGAGACAAAAGAGGAACTTCTTGCATGCAGAGATATCGGGTGTCACTTCATCCAAGGTTATCTCATCCAAAAACCGACAAAAAAGGCAGAAGAGATTTTGCATGAGTATCCAAATATAACCCAAATCTTAAGCAGCGAAAAGAGAGTTACTATCGGAAACTACCAAATCGAGGCGTATCTGGACAAAAGTCCTTCTCTTTGTATCGACACGGAGATGGGTGTTGTTATAAAGCATTTTCAAAAAAACCCGCAAATTGAAACGGTTGCTATCGTCAATGCAAACAACGAACCTATGGGCATCTTGCTAGAGAGTAAAATCAAAGAGTACATCTACTCTCCTTATGGCAGATCACTCATGACAAACAGTACGACTATGAAACTCAAGCTTAAAAACCTCCTGCAACCTTGCGGTGTTACAGAGGTAAATGCAAACATGTCCACCATCATCGAACTCTTCTCTAACAACCCAGAATCTGTAGGTATCATCCTAACCAATAACGCAAAATACTATGGATTTTTATCGGCAAGAGCTATTATTACTGTCATGAATGAGCAAAATCTCCTCTATGCCAGAGAGCAAAACCCTCTTACAAAACTCCCTGGAAATTCTATGATAGAGAAGTATCTTTATGAGGTAAGTATAAGTCAAGAGTTTTATATCCTTTGCTATCTTGATTTGGACAATTTTAAGGCATTTAACGATGTTTACGGCTTTAGAAACGGGGATAGAGCGATTATACTTTTTGCGGACATCCTCAAAAAAAACCTTCCGCAAGAGTTTTTTAAAGCTCATATCGGCGGAGATGACTTTTTTATAGCTATCCAGAGCAGTTACGATGATGAGCAAAAACAGATAGACGCAATCGTGAAAATAGTAAAAAAGTTTTGCGATGATACAAGAGAACTCTACTCACAAGAGGACAAAGAAAACGGCTATATTCTCTCTAGCGACAGAGAAGGGAACAAAAAAAAGTTTCCGCTTTTAAGTGTGAGTGCATCGGTGTTAATGGTAAGAAATGGGTCAAAAAAGAGAGACGTGGACACACTTAACGAAATTTTCTCTTTTCAAAAAAAGGTTGCAAAACAAGAAGCAAACCATATCTCTATCAGCTGTATGCTCTAAATTTAACTCTATAAATGCTAAAATCTCGCATTCGAGTTCTTGTAAACCAAAGATCCTGAATCAAGTTCAGGATGACGGACGTTCCCAAACATCGTCATTCCAAACTTGATTTGGAATCTACTTTTTAGTTTTGCAAGAACTCTATTAAAAGATGGAGTATAGCATGCAAGAGAGTTCGGAAGTACTGGCACGAAAGTATAGACCTAAAAACTTTGAAGAGCTTATTGGGCAGGAGAGTATCTCTCAAACGCTCTCTCTTGCACTTGATGCAAACAGGCTATCACATGCCTATCTATTTTCAGGATTGCGTGGAAGTGGCAAAACATCCACTGCACGTATCTTTGCAAAAGCTCTTATTTGTGAAAAAGGTATCTCGCACAAACCTTGTGGCGAATGTCACAACTGCATCAACGCACTTGAAAACCGCCATATCGACATAGTGGAAATGGACGGCGCATCATCCCGTAAGATTGACGATATCAGAGACCTCATAGAGCAGACAAAGTACAAACCAACCGTTGCAAGGTTTAAAATCTTCATCATAGATGAGGTACACATGCTCACTAAAGAGGCTTTTAATGCACTTTTAAAAACCCTTGAAGAGCCGCCATCTTATGTGAAGTTTATCTTGGCAACGACCGACCCGCTCAAGCTTCCAGCCACCATCTTAAGCCGCACACAGCACTTTCGTTTTAAGTCCATCGCAACAAATAAGATAATAGACCATTTGGCTCATATCCTTAACCTTGAGGGCATCAAATATGAGCAAGAAGCACTTGAGATTTTGGCAAGAAGCGGCAGCGGCAGCCTTAGAGACACACTCACACTTTTAGACCAAGCCATTATCTACTCCAGAAACTATGTCGATGTACGTACGGTTACCGACATGCTAGGGCTTGTTGACCCAAAATTTTTAAACGAACTCTTTGGGGCAGTTTTTGCAAAAGATTATGCAAAAATCGTGGAGTTTGTCAAAGTTCTTGAGGATTACGAGGCGCAAATGGTAGTGGATGAACTTATCATCTATCTCAAAGAACGCATGTATGCTGCAGATGCACTCTACTCAACGCTGGTGTTAGATAGATTTTTTAGGATTTTAAGTGATGCAAAGTATCTCTTTAGCATCAATGCCAATGGCTCTTTTGTCCTCTCTCTCATCTTTTTTAAGATGGTAGAAGCATTGCGCATAAAAGAGGTTGACCAGATGATTGAGTCCCTCCAAAAAGAGATATATAGACCTCAAATAGTTACTCCAACTCCCATAGATGCAGTGCAGACGCAAAATAGCATTGTAGTTGCTGACGCACCAAAAGCAGTGGAAACAAAAACAGACCCAAGCCAAAAACTCTTTGCCGCACTTGTTGCAAAAGTAAAAGATAGAAATATGGAGCTAGGGGAGTGTTTTGGAAAAAGCATCTCTTTTATCTCTTGTGAAGATGGCGTTTTAAGATGGGAGAGCTGTGCGGATGAGGAGTGTAAAAAGATTTTGACATATGGCTACTCCGTCATCAAACAACTTGTACGTGAAATCTTTGGTTTTGAGACAAAAATAAAGCATGAGGTGTGTAGCAAAGTTACGCCAGAAGTGCCAGAAAAACCCCAAGAGATAGAGCTTTATAAGCCATATTCTATGATAGAAGAGAGTGAAATGGGTGGAAGTGCGAGCTGTGTTAGCAACTGCCAAAGCAGTGATTTTACCAGAGAGATAGATGGAGCAAAAATCTTAGAAGAACCGATGCTTCAAAGAGCAACAGAACTCTTTGAAGCAACCAAGATAACTATCCAATCAAAGATTTAGCAGGTTTAACCATTTTAGCGATTCCAAAACCAAATGTTGACCCCTTGCCAAACTTTGACTCTAGCTCCAAAGAGGAATCTAGCAGTTTTAGGGTGTAAGTTACCATCGCCAAACCAAGTCCCATTGAGTTGTCCCAGCTATTTTTATCAACTCTGTAAAACTTACTAGTTACTTTTTGTAATTCATCCTCTTTTATCCCTATACCGCTATCTTTAACCAAGAGCCTTTGCCCCTCCAACACTACAACGATATCATCTTTTGAGTATTTTAGTGCATTATCTATAAGGTTGATGAGTACGAGTTCTAGCATGGTTTTGTCTGTAAAGAGCGTCGAGGACTCTACTAACACCACGATATCTCTGTTTTTGTGTTTTAAAAGCAGATTTGACGCTACCTCATGACAGAGTTGCCCAAGTTCAAATTCGCTTTTGTTGACTTTCAAGTCACCATTTTCAAGCTTGACAGAGAGAGTTAGTCTATCGAGCATCTTAGAGATTTTTTCACCATTGGAGGTTATTTTGCCCAAAAATTTGTCACGTATATTTTTTGGCATTTCGCCATCATCCTGAATCGTTTGTGAGTAGCCGATGATGGAAGCAACTGGGTTTTTAAACTCATGCGATATAGCAGATAAGATATCGTTTTTTTGCTTGTTGATAAGCCTTAGTTTTGCCATGTGTTTAGACTTTTTCTTCTCATTTTTGCTTAGTTTTTTTACTAGATTTTTCAGAAGTAAAGAGATTTGCAAAAACTCATAAAAATATTTTGTTTTGAGAATAGCTTTGTAGTTTTTATTTGAAACTTCATCAAGATAGTTTGTGATTTGTGAGATATCATAAACCACTCTTTTACTCATCTGGTGTGAAACAAACGCTGCTAAAAGCAAAATGCCAAAAAAGATGAAAAATAGTTTTGTCCAAAGAGAGTAAAAATCATTCATGATTTGTACTAAACTCATGGAGAGTCTTATGTAGATATGCCCATCTCTATAGGCTGCTTTTTTCGCAACATATAAAAAATCAGCGTTGACGGTTTTGGAGTATCTTATGATATCTCCATAAATTTGGGAATTTGACTGCATCACTTCAAGTCGTGAAGCATGGTTGTCCATTTCTGTTTTATCGGCGTTTGATTCTGCTAAAATTGCCCCATTCTCAGCGATAAGAGTTGTGCGCAGAGAGGTTTGTTTATAGATTTTTGCCACATAAGCATCCAAATCACTCAAATTTTCCAGCTCTATCTCTATAAGTTCTATGGCATGTTTGAGATGATTTTTGTTATGCTCAATGATGGTTGATTTAAGTGTCAAATAACTGATGATAGAGGTAATGAAAAGTGCGCCTAAAAATAGAAGCAGAAACTTAAGGATAAAGATTTGATGGATTTTTAGCACAGTTTATACCCTACTCCACGGACTGTCTGTATGTACTCTTTTGTCTTATCTGGGTCGATTTTTTCTTTGAGACGGTTGATAGCGACATTGACAGTTTTATACTGGTACTCCTCCGCCCCATCCCACACATTTTCAAGAAGATAGTCACGGTCTAGCACACTGTTTTTGTTGAGTATAAATTCACAGAGCAGATTAAACTCAAGTTTTGTCACTTCCACATTTTTGCCATCAACACTCACGGTGCGTGAGCTTTTGTCGAGTACCAAATCTTTATGAGCCAAGATGCCATCATCCACTTTTTTTGTTGTGCGACGAAGCAGGGCTTTGATGCGCAGCAGAAGCTCTTTCATATTAAAAGGTTTTGTGATATAGTCATCCGCACCTCTTACAAATCCCTCCTCTATCTCACTATCAAGGCTTTTTGCACTCATATAGATAACAGGCGTTGTACACCCGTCTTTTCTAAGCATCTGGACAAATTCGCTCCCCTCAACGCCAGGGAGATTTCTATCCATGAGAAGTAAATCAACGCTCTCTTCTAGGAGCATCTGCTCTACATTTTTTGTGTTTAAAAAACCTACAACGTCATACCCCTCTTTTTGCAAATTGTACTCGACAAGTTCCAAGAGATCCTCTTCATCTTCTACTATAACGATTTTTGCGTTCATTTTTTTCCTAACCAAAAGATACTTTTTTTACTTATTGTATCGAAAAACAATTTCAATTTTATTACATGACCTGCCCGTCAAATCAAAACCTAAATTTGCTATAATGGTGCAAAAATTGCTAAAAGAGAAAAATATGGAAAAAATTGAGCCGATGACACTTTTTGGATACAACAAGCTCCAAGCAGAGGTAAAGTATCTAAGAGAAGTGAGAAGACCACAGATTGTCAGAGATATAGAAGAGGCACTCTCGCACGGCGATTTGAAAGAGAATGCTGAGTACCATGCAGCAAAAGAGAATCAAAAGCTTATCGATTATAGATTGGGGGAGCTTGCGGAACTTTTAGGCTCATCCAAGATTGTTGACCCTAGTGAGCTAGAACATGCAAAAGTAAGTTTCGGTTCAACGGTCGTTGTTTGTGATGTTAACACGGATGAGGAGTTTACCTACACTATCGTTGGCGGATGCGAATCAAACCCAGACATGGGGCTTATCTCGTTTAACTCTCCTTTGGCAAGACAGCTTTTGGGCAGAGAAGAGGGAGATGATGTGAAGGTTCAGCTTCCAAACGGGCAAAAAGAGTTTGAAATTCTTGCAGTAAAGTATCAGGAGATTGTCTTTGAGTGCCATTAATGTAGGCGTTATAGGCGCAAGCGGTTATACAGGGCTTGAACTTGTCAAAATTCTTCTAAAGCATCCAAAGTTTCATCTCTCTTATGTCGCCAACACAGAGGGGGGAACAACTTTAGAGAAGCTCCATCCATCTCTTGCAAAAGTTGCCGCTATGGATGTACAAAAGGCGGATTTCGATGCTTGCGCCGCTGCATGTGAGCTTGTCTTTTTGGCACTTCCGCACCAAACTGCTATGGCGTATGTCAAGCCGCTTCTTGAAAAAGGTTTGCGTGTTGTTGACCTCTCTGCCGACTATAGACTTCCTCAAGATATCTATGAAGCGTTTTACTGTCCTCATACCGATACCAAAAACTTAGAGCATGCGGTTTATGGGCTTCCTGAACTCTTTGCCAAAGAACTGAAATGTGCAAAACTTGTCGCAAACCCAGGATGTTTTCCAACCTCGGCGGTTTTGGGAGTTTTACCGTTTATGAGCAAAAGAGTAAAACATACACCCATTATAGTGGATGCAAAAACAGGCGTGAGCGGAGCTGGTAAAAAGCTAAGCGATGTTACGCACTTTGTAAACGTAAATGACAACCTTTTTGCCTACAACCCACTTTCTCACAGACATGCGCCAGAGATTGCTCATAAGTTAGGTGTTACTTTTGATGAGGTTCATTTCGTGCCGCATCTCTGCCCGCTTACACGTGGCATGTTAAGCTCCATCTATATCCAAGTTGAGGGTGATTTTGATGCAAACGAGGTGCTTGAAGCGTTTTACAAAGATGCAAAGCATGTACGTGTGAGCAAAAATCCAGTCGATATGAAAAATGTGGCAGGAACAAACTTTTGCGATATTTATGTCAAGCGAAAGGGCAATCTTCTCTTTATCTCAAGTGCCATAGACAACCTCATGCGTGGTGCGTCATCAGCGGCAGTAGCCAATGCTAACTTGATGATGGGATTTGAAGAAGATTTGGGTATCCCAAACATAGCGTATGTACCATAATATAGAACTCAAAGAGGGTGCGATAGTCATAGCAGATGCGCACTACTCGCACAAACGCCCTGAACTTTTGGCTTTTCTGGGAGAGATTCATGCCCAAAACATCCCCGCAACACAGCTTTTTTTGATGGGCGATATCTTTGATGCACTCTTTGGAGAAGTCTCTTACACTCACGTGCAAAATCAAGAGGCGATAGGGCTAATCAACGAGATAGCCCAGCGCATAGAAGTGTTTTATCTTGAGGGAAACCACGATTTTAACCTTGCACCTGTTTTTCCAAATGTCAAAATATTTCCCATTGAATATCAGCCAGTAGAGTGTAGCTATAAAGGTAAAAAAATCCTTCTCTCTCATGGCGATATTGAGGGAGATTTTGGTTATAGAGTTTATGCCAAAACGATTCGCAACTCCTCTGTTTTGCGTCTGCTTGCCTTTTTGGATACTCTTTTTGGACATGCGATTTTAAAACGTTTGGATGCTTACTTGAGCAAAAAAGATGATTGCAGAGAGTTTGTGGGACTAAAAGATTTTATGCAAAAAAGAGTTGGCGAAAAATATGTGTGTGACTACTTTGTAGAGGGACACTTTCATCAAAATAAAACGATAGAGTTAGATAGTTTTGTCTATGTAAACCTTGGTGCTTTTGCTTGCAATCAAAGATACTTTGTAGTAAAATCGACTCAAAATAGAGAGTTATTTGAAGAAAAAAATTTCTCACAGGGGATTTAGCGTATGGATATAGACAATTCACTGAAGGTCGGCTCAAATGAGATGGAGCTTGTTGATTTTCGTATTTTCAAGCAAGAAGAGGGCGGAGTTTATGAGGGCATTTATGGCATAAATGTCTCAAAAGTCCGTGAAATCATCAAGCTCCCAAAATTGACCGATTTACCAGGCACGCCAGAGTTTATAGAGGGCATATTTGACCTTAGAAACGTTGTTATCCCTGTTGTCAATCTGGCAAAATGGATGAAGATTAAGCAGCCTGAAAATGTAGAAAAAAAATCAAGAGTAATTATTACCGAATTTAACAATGTGCTTATCGGTTTTATCGTTCATGAAGCAAAAAGGATTCGACGTATCAGTTGGGCTGACATAGAACCAGCATCTTTTATGAGCAACAGCTCTTCTCTTGAGGGAAACAAGATAACGGGTGTCACGAAGATAGAGGGTGATAGTGTTCTGCTTATCTTGGATTTAGAGAGCGTGGTGCAAGACCTTGGTCTTTATGAGCCAGACACACAGTTTAACGCTATAGAAATAGAGAGTTTTTCAGGGCTTGCTCTTGTCTTGGACGATAGCTCGACTGCACGAAAAATCGTCAAAGAAGCACTTATGAATATGGGATTTGATGTTCTTGAAGCCATTGATGGTGAAGAGGGGCTTCAAAAACTAAACGAACTCTATGAAATATATGGTGAAAAAATTGCAAAAACGTTGAAGATAATTATCTCTGATGTTGAGATGCCAAAGATGGATGGTTTTCACTTTGCGGCAAATGTGAAAGAGGATGGAAGATTTACAAATATTCCGATAGTATTTAACTCTTCTATCAGTGACCATTTCAGTGAGGGAAGAGGAGTTGAAGCTGGCGGTGAGGCTTACTTAGTGAAGTTTAAGGCAAGTTCATTTTATAAAGAAGTAGCACGAATTGTTCGTGCTCATATGAAGTAGGAGTGTAAAAATGGATGAATTTCAGGAGATATTGCAAGACTTTTTAGTTGAGTCTTTTGAGCTGATTGAGCAGTTGGATCAGGATTTGGTTGAGCTTGAGACGAGACCAGATGATTTGGAGCTTTTAAATAGAATCTTCCGTGTTGCACATACAGTTAAAGGTGCTTCATCATTTTTAAATTTTGATGTTTTGACGCATCTTACACACCATATGGAAGATGTTTTAAACAGAGCAAGACATGGGGAGCTTCTCATTACGCCGAGTGTTATGGATGTGATTTTGGAGTCTATAGACCTTATGAAAGCACTTCTTAGTAAGATTCGTGATACAAGTGCAGATGATGGTGTTGATGTGTCTGGATGTGTTGTAAGACTTGATAGATGCGCAAAAGGGGGAGCGGATTTGGAAGTTCCTGCCCCAAAAATCGCCACTGTTGATGTGGATGAGGCAGTAGAAACCATAGAAGAGCAAGAGCTAGAGAATGAGCCTGACTATGAAAATATGGATGCGGATGAGTTAGAAGCTGAGATTGAGAGACTGCTCCAGCAAAGACAGGCTGAAGATAAGGCAAAAAGAGAGCATAAAAATGTAGGAAAAAAAGATACTTCATCCAAAACAGAAGAAGATGATGATGAAGAAGAAGAGGAGTACCACCGTCCAGTAAGTAAAGCTCCAGTTGCTGTAACTCCTGCTCGCAAACCAGCCTCTTTTGGGAATGATACAGATGAGAGTGACGACGCAAGAGCCGCATCTCCTGCAAAAAAACAATCAACCGTAGAGCAGACGATTCGTGTGGACGTAAAGAGACTTGATCACTTGATGAACCTTATAGGAGAACTTGTTCTTGCTAAAAACAGACTTATCAAGATAAATGATGATGTGGAAGAGCGTTATGAGGGCGAGAGCTTCTTAGAAGAGCTAAACCAAGTTGTCTCCATCGTTTCCATTGTTACAACTGACCTTCAAATTGCAGTTATGAAAACAAGAATGCTTCCTGTTGGCAAGGTGTTTAACAAGTTCCCAAGAATGATTCGTGACTTAAGCCGTGAACTCAACAAAAAGATAGAGCTTGAGATATCTGGAGAAGAGACAGAACTTGACAAATCTATCGTAGAAGAGATAGGCGACCCGCTTGTACACATCATCCGAAACTCATGCGACCATGGCATAGAAGAGCCTCATATCCGTGCTGAACAAGGCAAGAGTGAGACAGGTACGATTAAGCTCAAAGCGTACAACGAAGGCAATCAAATCGTTATCCAGATAGATGATGACGGCAAAGGTCTTGACACAGATATGCTTAAGAGAAAATCTCTTGAAAAAGGGCTTATTACCGAAAAAGAAGCTGACAATATGAGTGACAAAGAGGCGTTTGCACTTATCTTTAAACCAGGCTTCTCAACGGCGGCAGTTGTTACCAATGTTTCAGGTCGTGGTGTCGGTATGGATGTTGTAAAAACAAACATAGAAAAAGTAAACGGCATCATCGACATCGATAGTGAAGTGGGTGTTGGTACATCCATGAAGCTCAAAATTCCTCTGACTTTAGCGATTATTCAAGCACTTCTTGTTGGTGTGCAAGAGGAGCATTATGCTATCCCTCTCGCTTCTGTTTTAGAGACAGTACGTATCTCAAAAGATGAAGTTTACACAGTCGAGGGACGTTCTGTTATGAGACTGCGTGAGGATGTTTTATCGCTTGTGCATATTGGCGATATTTTTGAAGTAGAGCGTATTTTGGACTCAAGCGAGTATGCTTATGTTGTTGTTCTTGGTCTGGGTGCAAGCAAACTGGGTCTTATTGTCGATACGCTTGTTGGGCAAGAAGAGATAGTTATCAAGTCACTGGGGGATTTTCTTAAAGGTATCAATGGAATTGCAGGAGCGACTATTCGTGGCGATGGCGGTGTAACGTTGATTGTGGACGTTGTCGCTCTTATGGATATGGCAAAACATGTCAAAGTATCGGCAGTTGTTGACACAAGCTCCAATGCAGCACTTCTTACACGTGAAAAATCAAAAGCTAGTGATTATACCGTCATGATAGTTGATGACTCCAAAACAGATAGAACCATCATGAGAAAAGCGTTAGAGCCACTTGGAATCACACTTGTTGAAGCAGGCGATGGTCAAGAAGCACTCAGCATTCTTAAGCAGGGTGACTATAACTTTGATGCGATGCTTGTGGATATCGAGATGCCAAGAATGGATGGGTACTCTTTGGCAACAGAGATTAAAAAGTACAATCGTTACAAAAATCTCCCTCTCATTGCAGTAACATCACGTACAGGAAAATCTGATCGTATGCGTGGGGTTGAGTCTGGCATGGTTGAGTACATCACAAAACCATACTCTGCCGACTATCTTATGAGCGTGGTTCAAAGAAATATCAATTTTAAATCGGAGTTTATAAGATGAGCGATAGATTGAAGCAGATTATCAAAAAACAGAGCCAAAAAGAGAATGAGGGCTTGATGCATGCAGAAGACGTTGTGCAGTTGGTCGGTTTTGTTATCGGGGATGAGGAGTACGCTGTACCGATTCTCTCTATCCAAGAGATTATCAAGCCCTTTCCATGGACAAGAGTACCGCAAGTACCAAAATATGTCATCGGAGTTTTCAACATGCGTGGTGCAGTTATCCCGCTCATTGACCTTCGTTTGAAGTTTAGACTAAGCCCTAAAAAACAGAATGAAGAGACAAGATTTATCGTCATGCGTGATGGAGATGATGTAGCAGGATTTGTGATTGACAGGCTGACCATGGCGATTAGAATCAAAAAATCAAACATCGGACCTGCACCAGATACTGCCAACACAGAAGAGACAATGATAGAGGGCGTTGGAAAACAAGCGGACAAGATTATCACTATCTTAAAGGTTAAAAAACTTCTTCAGAGAGATTTTTAACCCTCTATTATGAATTACTCATCTTTTAGCTTTATCGACATCCAAAATACTCTCTTTTTAAAGTTTAAAGGAGAGCTTACTCTTTACAACCTCACAAACTATCAAAAAGAGTTGGAACAAGCAACTTTTTCAAAAGAGAAGAACATAATCATTGATTTGTCTGAACTTGAGTTTTTGGATACGGCGGGTTCTCTATTTTTAAATGACATCCAAAAAGAGCTTCACTCAAAAGATATAAGATTTGAAATTCTTTGTGAACACAAAGATGTGTTGGCTATGCTTGAACTTGTAAAAGAGCAAACTATCATAGTAAAAACTATACCTAAGAGAAAAAAAAGAAAATTAGTTGAGAAACTGGGAGAAAAAACATATAAAAACTATCTAAGTTTTCTCTCTTTTTTAGCTTTTATGGGAGAACTTTTTACACATAAGTTAAATTATCTCTTCTCTTATAAAAGTATCCGCTTTAAAGAAATAGCTTTTGAGATAAATGAGAGTGCCATCAAAGCACTTGGCATCATTGCGCTGACAAGTTTTTTGATAGGTGTTGTTATTGCGTACCAATCCTCTGTCCAGCTTAAGCTTTACGGAGCAAATATTTTTATAGTTGATATGCTTGGACTCTCTATTTTACGGGAATTATCGCCGCTAATTACCGCAATTGTTATCGCAGGCAGAAGCGGTTCAGCATTTACCGCACAAATTGGTGCAATGAAGATAACGCAAGAGTTAGAGGCGATGCAGACGATGGGATTTGACCCTTATCGCTTTTTGGTGCTTCCAAAAATTGCCGCATTGATGATTACGATGCCTATTATGATATTTGTATCAGACATCATGGCTATTATTGGCGGCATGGTTGTGGCAAATATTGATTTAAGCATTACCGTTGATATGTTTTTAGACAGATTCGGTGACGTAATAGCTATAAGACACTTTTTAGTGGGTATTTTTAAAGGTCCATTTTTTGCATTTTTGATTGCTACTATCGCTATTTATAGAGGGTTGCTTGTCAAAGATGATACGCAAAGTATAGGACTTAACACAACAAAAAGTGTTGTTGAGTCCATTTTTGCGGTCATCATTTGTGATGCAGTTTTCTCTATCGCTTTTACAAACTTGGGAATATGATGGAAAATATTATTGAAGTAAAAGGGCTAA
Organism: Sulfurimonas sp.; assembly: GCA_030247515.1. GTDB lineage: Bacteria > Campylobacterota > Campylobacteria > Campylobacterales > Sulfurimonadaceae > Sulfurimonas. Next base: position 17,697 of record JAOTSA010000032.1, read on the forward strand.
AAACGCAGTTCGATGAGAGAGTGATTCATGAAAACATCACTCTTAGCGTTCCAAAAGGGAGCATCTATGGGCTTTTAGGTCCGAGCGGATGTGGTAAAACAACACTTCTTAAAGAGATGGTAATGCTTCAAGAGTTTCATGGCGGGGAGATTGAGGTTCTTGGAAAAAGGCTTCAAGAGATTAGTTATGATGATGCCATGGGTCTTCGCAGGCAGTGGGGAGTGCTGTTTCAAGCAGGCGCACTTTTCTCATCACTTAGCATTCGAGATAATATCGCACTTCCTTTGGTGGAGTATAGCAATCTTTCTGAAGCGATGATTAGTGAAATTGTTGCATTTAAGATAAATATAGTCGGACTAAAAGCCTCTGATGCCTATCTTTACCCCTCGCAGATAAGCGGAGGAATGAAGAAAAAAGCGGCTCTTGCACGTGCGCTTGCCATGGACCCGAAGCTCCTTTTTTTAGATGAGCCAACGAGCGGACTTGACCCCATATCTGCACGTGATTTTGATGCACTTATACTCAAATTGCGTGATTTGCTTGGACTTACTATTGTTATGGTTTCGCATGATTTGCGTTCAATCTATGATACACTTGATTGTGCGGCAGTTTTGGACGATAAAAAAGTGGTCTATGAGGGGAATTTGGATAATATATTTGGTGTTGAAAACAATTTTATCAAAACTTTTTTTAGCGGTGTACAAAGGTAGTAAGTCCTTAAGACTAAATAACTCCAACTTCAGAAGCTTAAAAAGAGGGCTAATGTGAGGCGAAACTTTGCAGTTGCACTTATTGTGCTGCAAAAAGTTTCAACGAAGCAGTAGCCCTCTTTTTAAACTTCCCTTCGGGCAATAAGAAAA
>JAOTSA010000033.1 GCA_030247515.1 Sulfurimonas sp.
ATTTTTAGAACTAAGCCGTCCTGTGGTCGTTCCCGTCTGCACAAAAGAGGTATGGATGCGGCTTGCCTTGTCCTCACGGCTAAGTTTTAAAAGCGGTTCGATGTAGGTTGAGTAGAGTTTATAAACCTCACGATACTCCAAAAGAGCGGGGATAATCTCATGCGCATCTTGAAGCGAACTAAGCACACCCTCATCAGTGGAGTATCCTGTTTTTGTCTTTTTACCGCTCGCTAGTCCAAGCGTTTCAAAAAGTACGCCTCCTAGCTGTTGTGTGGAGTTGATGTTAAACTCGCATCCCGCCAAACTATATATCTTTTGTGTCAAAGAGTGAAGCGTCTCTTTTGCTTCTACCAAAAAACGCTCCAAAAATGAGCCATCAACCTCTATGCCCTCTTGTTCCATCTTAAGAAGCGTTTTGATAAAAGGAAACTCCACATCTCTTGCCTCTTTGATAGATGCGATGCCTCTTGAAGCTCTAGCATCTCTAAAAAAAGATAGTAGAGCTTTAGCGTCACATAGGCATCTTCAGCCCCATAGCGACATGCATCTTCAAGTGCCACACTGGCAAATGTTTCGCCTTTTTTGACGGTATCTTTGTAGTGAATCATCGTATGACCAAGCAGTGCTTCGGAGAGTTTGTCAAGCGAGAGCGCACTCTCAGGATTTATAAGCCAAGCCAAAATCATAGAATCTGCAAAAATCTCCAAATCCGCATCGCCTAAAAACTTCATAACAAAATGCAAATCAAACTTGATGTTATGCCCAACCACAAGTGAGCCAAATATCTTTCGTATCGCCTCTTTTGCCGCCCGTTCTTCTATCTGTACGCCAACACCGAGGTAAAAATGGGCGATGGGAACATAGTACGCTTCTGCATCGTTAAAACAGAAACTAAAACCTACAAGTCTATCTTTTTCATAGTCTAAACCCGTCGTCTCCGTATCAAACGCAACCACGCTATCTCTGCTCAAAGTTGCCAAAACTGCATCAAGCTCTTTTGCATCGGTTAGTAATTTTGATTGAAAGTGAACCCCTTTGCTCTTTTGAACTTCAGCTTCTACTTTTTTAACGCTCTCTTGATGTGCTTCTGGCGTAACAACATTTTTCGCTTGAAGTGTTCTTAAGATGGCATTTTGCTCATACTTTACAAGCTCATCATAGATATTTAAAAAAGGGTTCTCTATATCCATCTTGTACTCTTCAAAATCAAAACTCTCAAGCACATCATCCCTAAGCGTCACAAGCTCTTTAGACATGTAGGCGATCTCTTTTGACTCCAAAAGCTTTTTTTGCAAAGCGGCGGGTTTGACACTCTGTATATTTGCATATATGGCATCCAAGCTTCCATACTCAGCTAAAAGCTTCTGCGCTCCGACCTTTCCTATACCTTTGACACCAGGGATATTGTCCGCACTATCGCCTAAAATAGCCTGATAGTCTATAAACTGTTTTGGATGGATACCATACTTATCAAAACAGGCATTCTCATCCATCGTCTGTTTTTTGATGGCATCAACCAAAACAACTTTGCCATCATCTATAAGCTGAAAAAGGTCTTTATCATGAGAGACGACACGTACGTTGTAGCCATTTGCTTTTGCAAAGCGTACAACGGTTGCTATCATATCATCGGCTTCATAGCCTACTTGACCCAGCGTTTTATAACCCATCTTATCTATCCACTCGATGGCGATTGGAAGTTGCATAAGAAGCTCTGCGGGCGGGGGTGTTCTGTGTGCTTTATAGTTTGGGTCTATTTGAGAGCGAAAACTATCCCCTTTAGTGTCAATCGCAAAAACGATATAGTCACTCTCATGCTGTTTTTGAAGCGAGGAGATAAAATTTGTAAAACCTGTCAAAAGTCCAGTGGGAAAGCCATCTCTATTTTTTAGATGTTGCGGCAGAGCATAAAAACTGCGAAAGAAAAAACCAAAAGTGTCAATAACGGTAACTGTTTTACTCATTTAGATGCTGTTTGTATCATGTTGGCGATAGCTTCCTCCAAAAGTTCAACTCTGTAACCAGCATCTTGTGCTATTTTGAGTCCAAAGTTGATAGACATATCAGAAAAAGGCTTGTTGAGAGGAACTATTGTTTTAACAATCTTAAGAGCCATCGCAAACTCTCTAACCTCTTTTGGAGCAGCAGATGGTACATCGGAATAGCGAATCATCTCAATAAACTCTTCATCAAATCCCCAATGTTTAAAAACAAGGGCCGTCACCTCTCCGCATGTAGTGTTAACATACGCTTTTTCCACCATCGCCAAGTTATTTGAGTTTTCTACTTCACTTGCGAAGCTAATCGCCTCATCATTTTGAATCACTTCACTGGCAATAAGTATCTTTCCAGTTTCTTGCAAAAAAGCCGCCAAATAGAGCTTTTCAGCCTTGTGTCTATCTATTTTTTTATACCAGCCAAGCATCAAAGAGGCTTGCAGTGAAGAGATGCGGGCAAACTCATCCGATGTTACTCTATAAGGTTGCATATCGACATTTAGAAGTTTTCTGATGGAGTTTCCCATCGCAATGGAGCGTGTCATGCTCATACCAAAAAGAGATACTGCCTGAGCAGCATTTTTGATTTCACGACCAAATCCATAAAGTGGAGAATTGGCGATTTTTAAAATATTTGCAACTATCATAGGGTCATTTTCAATCGCATTAGCCATATCTTTTATGGTTGAGTTGTCATCTGCATAAACCTGATTTATTTTTATGATTGTTGAAGAGAGCGGAGGAAGTGCTTTAATATTGTCAATAATAGAACTTTTCAAAGAAATAGCCTCTTTTTTCTAATCATTATATCAAGTTATCAATTAAAAACTATTTGCTATGACACTCACTCAATGTTTTATCGGCTCTTGTCAAATAATCATAACCATTATAAAGAGTATATGCTCCATAAAGCACGACTGCAAAAGAGGAGAGACTTACCATCATGTTTCTAAAGCTTGTAGCACGGGAGAGTGAGGCTAAAAACCCAAGTCCAAACATAGCGGGAATTGTACTTATACCAAATACTGCCATGACCAATGCCCCATAAAACGGGCTTGCCGTGCTTGCGGCGGTGATAGCAAAAAAATAGACAAAACCGCATGGCAAAAGACCATTTAGCATGCCAAGGGTAAAAAAACTCATATTTGATTTGGAGTGTAACACCCGTTTAAATAGATTTTTATAGCTGTTTGAAGATGAGAAAGAGTGTTCTATAAGCGTTAAAAACTTTATCTTTCCCATTAGTGAAAGCCCAGCCAAAACCATGGCAAAACCAGCAATAAGAAGAAGCACCCCATTTGCGGTGTTGTTAAAAGTAACAACACCACCAAGCGTACCAAAAATAGCTCCAAGTATGGTATAGGTAAATACTCTCCCAAATGAGTAGAGCAGATGCGCAACACTTTGTGAAACTTTGGAACTCTCTGGGTCAATTTTTATAGTCGAATATGCCAAAACAATTCCGCCGCACATCCCTATACAATGCCCAAAAGAGCCTAAAAATGCAATAGTGACAATAGTTAGAAGATTGACTGTTTCCAAATTTTTTACTCTTTACCTAGTAGCTTGTTTTTTGATAAGCGGATTGCGAAGCGTCTCGCCTCGCAGAACTCTAAGACGCATTGTAGCAAAATCTATATGCCCATCACCCTTTTTTTTATACGCTCCAAACCCGTACCCCATCGGAGTATCATCATTTACCGAGTAAAATGCCTCTCTTGCATCTATCCACTCTTTTGTGTCTCTGCTCATCACCCATACTTTTGCGCTCTCTTGAAACTCTTTACTCTCAAGCCATTTTATCATGCCGCCGTGGTCATGAAAAAACCAGCTCTTTCCGCTGCTGATTATCACTTGTGATGCGTCTTTTAACTCATCAATTACCATACCGCAGTCACTGTCTTGAAAAAGACCAGCTTGCATCTCAATTGGGAGTTGTCTTACATTTCCCTCTTGAACAACAACCATTCTCTTTGAAGATGCCAAAAAAAGAAAGATAGATAAAAGCAGTAGTGCAAAAACAATGACAAAAACAAGGGAGGCAATTTTTTTCATAATAACTCTAAATCTTAAATTAAATTGAATTTTACACCCTTTTTGTTACATTTGTGTTAGTTTTGCCATCGGATGGCAAACTTCAATCGTCTCTTTCAAATCATTTTTTTGTATATGTGTATATATCTGTGTTGTCAAAAGCGAAGCATGTCCCAAAAGTTCCTGAACGACACGCAAATCAGCTCCTCCTGCTACAAGAGATGTTGCATAGGAGTGGCGCAACACGTGAGGCGATACACCAAGATGCTTTTGTGTTATCTTGTAAGCAGAGATACGGCTTAACCTCTCTGCTCTGTAATTTTGCCACACAAATGTTTTTTCACTTTTTGTTTCACTCAAGTAAATATCAATCGCCTTTTTTGCAACAGTAGCTATAGGAACAATACGCTCTTTTTCACCCTTTGCATGTCTTATGTGAAGCCATTCTCCCTCAATATCTTCTTTTTGTAACGCAAGACACTCGCTTATCCTTGTTCCAGTCGCATACAAAAAAAGTATCATCGCATAATCACGCAAACCGACAAAAGAGCTTCTGTCTATCTGCTCTAAAGCATTTCTTATCTTTTCATAAGGGAGAAATTTTGGGAGAAGTTTTGGAGTTTTTGAAAATTTAAGCTTTGTCTTCTCCTCCATAAACTCGCTTTTATAGCAAAAATCAAAAAAAGCATTGATGGAAGAGAGTTTTCGATTGAGAGTTCTTTTGTTTTTATATCTACCCAAGAGAGTAAAAAGAGTTGTTGTATCAAGTTCTATAATTGGTTTTTGAAGTGCATCCTCCAAAGCCTTAAGGTCGCTTTTGTATGCACTCACACTTTTTTTGCTCAAAGCTTTTATAACTGTAATATACTCTATAAAAGCCTCAAGCTCCCCAGACATCACTCTACCGAAATATACTCATCATGGACAAAAAAGATTTTATCCTCTATATAAACATATCCCTCAGCAACATCTGCTTCATAAACACTATAAGATGATAAATCTTTTGGCATCTCTATCAGATATCCCTCTTTTTCAAGAGCATAAAGTTTATCGCCACTCACAACAAGCCCCAAAATATGAGCAAATGGAAACTTCAGTTTTGCATTTTGTTTCAAATCTGATGTTAATGAGAATATTTCACCCTGTTTTGTAGCGACATAAATGGTTTTGTCATCCGCAACAACACCTCTTATATCGTAAGAAAATCGAACTTCCTCTTGAGAAAGAGAGAGAATTTTATGTGCCGTTGCTGCAATAATTTTGTTATCCACAAGGCTAAGATAGATAATATTGTTAAAATGCTCTTCACCACTTACTATGATTGTACGCAACTTCTTTTTTGTTTGCGCATTGATAATCACAACTTTTCCATCCAGTGTTGCAAAAATAACCAAATCATCCCTAAAATATGGTTTTACCATTTTTGTGTTAACAACTATCGGAGGATTGCCCTGCTCTTTTAAAAGCAGTGCTTTAGATGAGAGCGAATAGAGAGCCATCTCATTGTCTGCAAACAAAACCGCAAGCATGTCGCCCTTTACACTTGCAGTAGCAACTGTTTTTTTAAGAGCAAATTGCTCAATTTTTTTGCTATCACTGTGTTGCAGTGTCAAATTACCATCGATGTTAGAACTCAAAACCCATCCACTGCTATAGCCTAAAAGCTTTTCATTCTCTGCAATAGTGATATCAAGAACTTTGCCACCAGCCAGTATTTTTCTCTCTTCCACTAAAGCGGCATCTTGCGAAACAGCACTAATGAGTACATCACTATTTCCAGTACGCTTCCAGTCATCGACCACTTTTATAGGCTTATATACCTCTTTAGAGCTGCATGCCCCAAACACAAGTGCCATAAATGATATAAATATAATGGATAGTGTTTTCAAAATATTACTTTACTCCGTAGTGCATAAGAGTTGCAACCACTTTTTCCATAGAAGAGTTTTTTGAGACTTTAGAAAGAGCATCTCTAGCCTCGTCTATTTTGTTTGCATTTAAGAGTAAAACTGCACTTTGAACAAGTGCCAAATCTCTAAAAATCGCATCCTGTCTTGCAGCATATTTTTGAAGAGAAGCTTCATCCGTTGCCATCTCATACTCCGCCAAATCACTAACTATAAGTGCATTTGTGTTTTTCAAACCCTTAAGTGACTCTGCATCTTTGTTTGCAACTGCCTGTGAAAAAATCCACGCATCATGCAAAGCAGGCGACAACGATTTGATTTCACCAAGAGCTGCCACATCTTTTGGGTTTGTGCTTAATTTTGCAAAAGCGATATTTACGTTCTCTAGCTTGTTCTTCTCATTTGCTTCATAGGCTACATTTGCAACCGCAAAAATAACAACAGCAACAACAGAAGCAATAATGACATTTTTATATTTTTTTACAAATCTCTCTGTCACAACCGCTTTTTCAAAAAACTTCTCTTCGGAGTTTAACTCCTCTTTTACCATCTCTATATTATCTTTTAAACTCAAAAATCTTCCTTGTAGTTAAAACTTTTAAAAAGTCCAAAATAGTATCGCATATTTTGTTAAACTTTCATCAAAGAGAGAGCTTTTTTTTGTTACAATCGTTGAAAACTAACATAGGATTACTATATGCAAGTAGATGATGCGTTATTAACCAAACTGGAAAAACTCTCATTTTTAAAAATTTCGGATGATAAACGGGATGAGATTGTCAGCCAACTCTCACAAATTGTCAATTTTGTAGATAATCTAAGCGAACTAAACACAGATAATGTCGATGACAAATTTGCCATGAGCGATGAGGCAACATTTCTAAGAGAAGATATCGCACATTGCGACACTTCCATCAATGATAGCATCCTAAGCAATGCGCCACGAAGCAGTGATCACTTCTTTGTTGTGCCAAAAATCATAGAGTAGTGCGTAACCTAAAAAAAAGGATAGATTATGAGTCAAGAAACAAATAAGCCTATAGACATAAAGAAATTATTAAAAAGTGTTTTACATTTTGAATCGTCGGATTTGCATCTTGTTCCAGGAAGTGAGCCGCAGATAAGAATTGACAAATCTCTTAAACCACTAAATCTTCCAGTTTTAAATGCCAAAGAGATAGAAGAGATGGCATATGCGCTTCTTGAAGATAAGCAAAAGAAAAACTTTGAAGAAAATAACGAACTTGACTTCTCTTTTGAACTTGAAAATATTGGTCGTTTTCGTGCGAATTACTACCGTACTATCGGGGGTATCTCTTGTGCATTTCGTATGATTCCCATAGACATCCCTCCGCTTGAAAAATTCAACAACAACCCAGTTTTCAAAGAACTTATCAAAAGAGAAAAGGGGCTTATTCTAGTCACTGGTCCAACAGGAAGTGGTAAATCGACGACACTTGCTTCTATGCTTCATGAGATTAATCTAACTGTCAATAAACACATCATTACCATTGAAGACCCAGTTGAGTTTGTCCACACAAACATCAAATCACTCTTTTCACAAAGAGAAGTTGGCGCAAATACCAGCTCTTTTGCAACTGCACTCAAATATGCGCTTAGACAAGACCCCGATGTTATCCTTGTCGGCGAGATGAGAGATAAAGAGACCATTGCGGCAGCTCTTACGGCGGCTGAAACGGGACATATCGTCTTTGGAACACTGCACACCAACTCTGCACCATCCACCATCAACCGTATTATTGACGTTTTTGATGCGGGAGAACAAGCACAAGTAAGAGCGCAATTGGCTTCTTCACTTATCTCGGTCATCTCACAATCACTTATGCCAAGAGTAAGTGGCGGTATTGTTGCAACACAAGAGGTTTTGATTGCAAATCCTGCTATCCAAAATCTTATCAGAGAAGACAAAGTACATCAGATTTACTCACAGATGCAGTTAAACCAAAATGAAACCAGCATGACAACACAGACAGATCAGCTAGTAGCATTACTCCGCAAAAAAGTCATTTCAAAAGAAGTAGCTATCGCCTCTTCAAACAGACCAGAAGAACTTATCAAAATAATTCAAAATCTCTAAAAATCTTGCTTAATTGCAAGATTTTTTAGTACGTCAGGTTTTAACACAATAAAAGAGCTATTTTGTCTGGATATCTTTAAAAAAATCGGTAATTTCTACGTTCAAAATAGTAGCAATTCTGTAGAGATGTTCGATATTGAAGTGTTTTTTGTTATGGTAGATTTCGGCAACAGAGATAAGCCCAACAGATTTTAAGCCGATGGATAGGGCTAAATCTAATTGAGTTAACCCTTTTTCTTTTCGCACTCGCATAACATTGGCACCAATTCTGCGATGCAATTCATCAATGTCATTTACTGTAATATCTTTCAAAAAACTACCTATAGTTAATATTTGTGTAAGTTTATTGACAATAGAATATTGTATCAACTAACTATGGTTAGTTAGATTACTTTTAGGATGGAAATATGAAAAAAATAGCATTGGCTATTTTATTGGCAAGTGGATTGATAGCTGCGGATAATGGGTACTATATAGGTATTGATATTGGAAATACTAAGTTTGATATGAAAGCTTCTACATCAGGAGTTAGTGCTGAAGAAAGTGATGACGGTGGTTCATTTACATTGAAATGGGGAGAATATTTTGATAAAAATAGCCGTGCTGTAATTTGTTATCATAATATTAATGTAGATGACGGGCGTACCCATTATGTTAGTATTGGTTATGATTACCTTATTGGGAACTATGATCTCAAGCCATTTATCGGCGGCTTTGTTGGGTATGGTTCGGCAGAAGCTGATGATTTGCCAGAACTAGATATCGCAGGAGCTGTTTATGGTACTCAAGCTGGTGTAAATTACACTATAAATGCAAATTTCTCAGTTGAAGCAGGTTATCGCTACATGATGTCAAACATGCAAGACACGATAACAGTAGGCGGTGTTACCGTAAAAATTGAAATTGATCCTATTTCAAACTGGTTTGTTGGCGTAAACTACAAATTTTAACTCTCTTTTTTTCCCTGAAAAACTCCCCTTGCGGGAGTTTTACAAACTCACTATCTTCGCCCCAAATCCGCCCATGTGTTGTGGTGCGTCTTCAAATTTTTTTACTCTCGGATGCGCTTTTAAAAACTCTTTGACTGCATAGGAGAGTTTTCCCGTTCCTATGCCGTGATAGACTATGACTTCATCCCAACCGTTGATGAGTGCATCGGAGATAAATTTGTCTAGCACTTCGGTGGCTTCTTCGGCTCTCATGCCGTGGAGGTCGCATTTTAATCCTGCTCTTTTTTGAACATTTAAGCTTATGTCTGTTTTTGGTTTTTGATGCGGTATGTGCGTGTGTTTGAGCTGTGCGGTTTTTACTCTTATACGCATCCCCTCTATCTCGACAATCGCCTCTTTTTTATCTTTCATGGCGACAATCACGCCTTTTTTGCTGTGGTACTTGACACTCTCACCAACGTTAAACTCTGCAATTTGTACGATTTGCGGCTCTTTTTTCTCCTGTGGGAGTTTTTTATTTGCCTCATTCATCGCTCTATGGATGGCTTGCATATCGCCTGCACGAGCCGCCTGTTTTGCCTCGTTGATGGCACTCTCATAGCTTATTTTGAGTGTGCTTTTCTCACGCTCTAGCTCTTCATAAACATTTTGTTTTTGCTCTTTTAACTCTAGCTCTTTGGTTTTTATCTGCTCAAGTTTTTCATCAACAAGCCTATGTTTTTGCTTTAGCTCACGCTCTAACTGCGAACCTCTCTCGATAAGAATATTGAGTTTTTCGCTGTTATCGCCATAGAGTTTTTTAGCTTCACTCACGATGTTATTTGCGATGCCGTATCTGCTTGCAGTCTCAAAAGCGTAACTTTTTCCGATGATGCCGTGCATAAACTCATAAGTAGGCACTCTGTTTTGCTCATCATAAATCGCCGCCATAAGCTCCACATCATCACGGTCTGCCATGAGTGCGGCAAGGCGTTTGTGGTGCGTAGTGACAACTATCTTTTGCCCACGCACAATAAGCGCATCAAGCATCACTTTAAAGAGTGCCGCCGCCTCGTCACTGTCAGTTCCAAGCTCTATCTCATCAACCCCGACAAGCGCATCTCTGAACTCAAAAATCTTTGAAAACTCCTGCATACGCCCTGCAAAAGTGGAGATATCGTTTTTGACATTTTGGGGATCGTCGATGATGGCAAGTATGTTTTTAAAACTTCCGATATGCGACTTATGCTCATTTAGCTTCATTGGTATAATGTACTTTGCCATAAAAGCCGCACTTAAAATCGACTTTAAAAGCATGGTTTTTCCGCCCGCATTGACACCTGTAATCATCAAGATATTTTTGGAGAAATCGACGCTGATGGGCTTTGCGTGGTGCAGGGCAGGATGGATAAAACCCTCTAGGATGATTTTGGCATCTTTTTTTGATTTGACGAGTTGGAGGTTTTTACTTTTTGCAAACAAAACTCTTGCTTGGTAGTTGTCAAACTTCGTAAACTCTTTATCTATAAAGTTGAGAAATGGAAGAAGGAGGGCAAGTTTAGACGAGAACTCTTTTGCGTAAGTGTAAAAAATAGCTTCTCTCTCCTGCGTGATATAGCGAATCTGCTCTTTTGCTTTGAGGATAACATCTGGCGAGACATAAAAACCACCACTGCTGCTTCTGCCTACAATAGCACCTTTTAAGACATGGTTGAAGCCGCCACGCACCAAAAGAGACTCCTCATCATTGATAAGATGAACTTGCGTGTCTATGAGATAAGGCGAGATTTTTGGGCTTGAAGTGAGTCTTTTGAGCGAACTGCTGATGTTGGCTTTATGCTCTTTTATCCTCTGTGCCAAACCAAAAAGTGCCTCATCTAGGTTCTCTTCAAATTTGCCGTCATGCGTAAAGTACTTCTCAACCTCAAAAAATTTCGGCTCTATAACGAACTTATCCATCCACTCGCCGATAATGCCGCTAAGGTTTTTGTTCTTAAAATAACGAAAATAGCGCACAACTTTGACAAACTCAAAAATCTGCTCAAACTGTAGCACACCCTGTTTTTGGAGGTGCAGTTTTGCGTTTGTAAAGTCTGCAACCTTGGGAGGTGACTTAAACTCTATGGCATCAAGTGCTTGTATATAGCGAAAATGAAGTTCTTGGTCGCCCTCTATATAAAGCGAACTCTCACGGGAAAAAAAGTATCGAAAGGAGTTTATATGCTCGTTTAAATCGAGTTGATTGATGAGTGTATCAATCTTAGAAGCCGCATCTACTCGCATTTTGAAACGCTAATCATTTGACCGTGAAACGGTGTTTTTTCTTTGCCTATAAAGGTGTATGTACCGATACTTAGGGTAAAGTTTGTGTTATTGAGATCAAGTGTGTCACATTTGATAGTACCATTTTGGTTAAATTTTGTAACAACTTCAAGCATTTTATCTCTTTGCGCATCGGTATATGTGTTAAATGCCAAAGCGAAAAGTACGAAAAACAGTGCCACGCCCGTCACAACACTCTTTTGCATCTGTGTAAGCTCTGTAAAATAGTGTAAAACTAAGAAAAAAAGCCCTACAACTACAAGCCCTATAAGATATGCCACTACATTATCCCTCTGATTTGGTTTGTCAAATCTCCAGCACCAAAACCGATGATAAGCCCTTTGTCGAGTGTTTTTAGCTCCGCTTTGTCTTTCATGACGCTAATGGTGTTGTCAGCTCTTTTGATGTTGTCTGCCATTGTGAGGTTGTAGCGTTTAAATTTTTGGGCAAAGTCGATTTCTCTCTTTGCTTCACCTGCCGACCAAACAGGGAGGATGATAAGCTCCTGCGCACCCTCAAAGCAGTTGATAAACTCCTCAAGGTTATCAATGGTACGAGAGTATTTGTGCGGTTGCCAGATAGCTGTAATCTTGTCAAAACCTTTAAGAAGTGCGTACTCTTTTACTGATTCAAAGGTTGCTTTTATCTCTGTCGGATGGTGACCATAATCATCGATGATAACGCTTCCATCCTCTACCCCGACAATATCAAATCGTTTTTTGATGCCCTTAAATGTAAGTATTTTTTCTCTGATAATCTCAATATCCATTGACTCATGTGCAGCCAAAATAGCCAAAGCCGCATCAAGAGCGATATGTTTGCCAAAGCCCCAAACATCAAAACTTCCCAAATCTCTAAGCGTAAAACGTGTATGCGGCTCATCTTTGATAAGAATATACTCTATGTTAGTGATATCACGGCTTGGGTAGAGCCACTGAGCTTCTATGTCACCAACAAGCTTACTCAAAAAAGGGTCTTCAGCATTTAAAACACGGCAAGGAGCAGATTTTATAAAAGTTTTGTACGATTCGTAAAAGAGTTCATAGTTGTAGTCATAGTACTCCATATGCTCTGGTTCGGCATTGATAACGATGGCACAATGCGGGTTTGAGTTTAAAAAACTTCCATCACTCTCATCTGCTTCAAATATCATCACATCATTAGCGGCGTCATAGCGTACATTTGAGCCAAACGATTTTGACTCTGCTCCAATGATGGCTGAACCATCCATTATGGCTGTAAGCATCGCTGTTGTCGTGCTTTTTCCATGCGCTCCCGCAACGGCGTAAACTTTCAAATCGCCTAAAATTTGCGGCAGTGCCTCACGGCGTGCGAGAACATCAATCCCTTTTGCTTTTGCGGCTATAACTTCTGGATTGTCAGGACGGATGATAGCAGAGTGGACTACCAAATCCTGCTCATTTATGGCAGAAGCATCATGAGGGATAGTGATAGATATGCCAAGTTTGCGCAGTTTTTGCGTGATAAGCGTCTCAGCGATATCTGAACCGCTAATCTCATGCCCTTTGTAACGCATATACTGTGCCAAACCTGAAATGCCTATGCCACCGATTCCGATAAAATGAATTTTCATACGCTTACTCTCCACTGCTTTGGGCATTTTCAAGCAATTTTTGTGCCTCTTTTTCATTAAAAGAACTTATATAAAAAGTTCCTGCTTCATGTGTTGCCTCAACATCAGCGATATCTTCTAAAAAGTTATCAAGAGAGATGTTTTTTGCAGCGGCAAGCCAGTGGATTTTAAGTGCTTTTGAGAACTCTTTGTCACTGCTAAGTCCGCCAAGAACTTCAAAAAGTGCGCTTGCATCCTCTGTTTTTCCAGCACTGTAGTTCTCCATGGCATACTCATATAAAGCTCTCACGGTTGCAAAATCCTGCACCTCGTTCATATCCATAACTCTATGCGCTTCAAGTGTGTCAGTGAGCCTTTCAAGTGCCATATCAAGAATATTTGCGTAAAAATCTTGCAACATATCCTCTTCAAACGTATTGTATGCCTGCTCCTCTAACATATAAAGCGATGCCAAATCGCCCTCTTGCACTGCCTTAAAAACGTTCTCTTTAAGTTTTTCTACACTAGACATAAACACTCCTTAATTCTTTTTAATGCACTACGCACTTTTTGCGTATCCTCTACAAGGGCGATACGAACGTACTCTTTTCCAGGGTTGATGCCATTTGCATCCTCTCTTGCCAAAAACTCACCAGGTAAAACTTTTACATTGTAGTCACGGTAGAGTTTCTTTGTAAACTCTAGGGCTGATGGGACTTTGAGCCAGATGTAAAATGTAGCTTCAGGGGTTTCAATGCCCAAAATCTCACGTGCCGCTTCAAAGTTTTTTCCATAAATATAGCGTGCCGCTTCTACATGCTCTTCATCACTCCAAGCCACAGCCGCCGCACTTTGCAGAGGTAGCGGAGAAGCACATCCGACATAAGTTCTATAGTTCATGTACCCTTTTAAAATCTCCGCATCGCCAGCGATAAAACCAGAACGAAGCCCTGGAGCGGATGAGCGTTTGGAGATGGAGTTGATAACAAGCACATTTTTAAATGAACTGTTGCCCACATACACAGAAGCTTCAAGAAGCGATGGGATGGGTTTGTCGGTATAAATCTCACTATAACACTCATCATTTAGGAGAAGAAAGTTGTGTTTGAGTGCAAGCTTTACCCACTCGCCAAGCTCTTCAAGCGTTAGCGTTGATGAAGTTGGGTTGTTTGGAAAGTTCAAAATCACAAGATGACATTTCGAGAGCATTTCCTCATCTATCAAAGGCTTAAACCCGTTTTCTTCTGTAAGGTTGAGATGGAGCGTTTTTGCTCTTGAAGCAGTAGCCGCACCCTCATAAATCTGATAAAAAGGGTTGGTAAAAGCGATGGTTGGCTCTTTTTTGTCAAAAAGAAAATATTGCGGAAAGTTAAAAAGCACCTCTCTTGTTCCAAAAGTAGGAATGATTTGGTTCTCATGGAGCGTCACGCCAAATCTTTTTGCGACAAACTCTTTTTGTGCCGCTCTTAGCTCATCTTCACCCGCTGTTTTTGGGTAACGTCTAAGAAGCGGTGTACTATCACAAAGAGCTTTTTGTATAAAGTGCGGTGTCTCAAACTGCGGTTCGCCGATGGTTAAAGCAGATGGTTCATACTCACTGTTTGGAGTAATATCTTGAAGCAAAGCGGTTAGTTTTTCAAATGGATATGGTTCAAAATTCATAGTGTAGCGTGCCTTATAAAATGTTTGGGATTATATCCAAAATCTCTAAATCAACGGTTTTCGTCATCTCCATCTTTTAAAACCATCGCTCTATAACTCTCATCTTTTGGGACAAGCCCAGCTTCATATAGAAACTGTGATGGCAAAAAGTTCATCTTTTTGATTTTGTCAAATTTGGCATAGCTAAGATAGAGCGTGTCTTTTGCACGTGTGACTGCTACATAAAAAAGCCGTCTCTCCTCATCCAAAGAGCCGCCACGCTGCATGAGTTTGCGGTTTGGAAAGCGTCCGTCCATCAGGTCAACGATGTAAACCTCTTTATACTCCAAACCTTTGGAAGCATGAACACTCAGCAGGTTTACACCCTCGCCTTGCGTGAGGTCTGATGAGCCTAAAATCATAGCGTTTAAGAAGCGTTCATGCTCACTGTATGGCACGGAGAGTTCTTCTAGCAAAATCATCTTTCGCTTTATCCGCACCAGTGATTCGGCTTTTTGCTTCTCATCAATCGTCCCATCTTTAAGCAACGCTCTTTTGCTTGAGAGTTGTTCTGCGATGTAGGTGTAGATGGCGGAATCTGCGATTTTTTTGACGATGGTACGAGGCTGTTTTACCCCTTTTAAGTCACGAAAGAGAAGATAAAAATCGTGCAAAAATGTCGCACTCTCTTTGGTAAGTTTTGGGTGTTTTAAGATGGGATTTTTCATAAACTTCTCTTCAAATCCGCATTTTGCAAATTTACCAACACTTCCAAGCTCTAAAAAGTCATCAAAAAGCCCTAACTGATGGTTGAGCTTTCTCTTCTCAAAAGGGTTGGTTATGGAGACATCAGGAGCGTAAAGTCCATAAAAGATACTCCCATGTCCAAGGCGTTTGAGTGCAATGTATATCTCTTTTGCCATCGCACTCCCGACCCCTTTTGCAAACTCAAAAAGGTGGATAAACGCCATCATGTCGGATTCGTTGACAAGCAGTGTGTAAAAATCAAGTACCGCTTTTACTTCACGTGCATCAAAAAAACTCGTCCCGCCTTTTCTCCTAGAGTTAATGCCAAGCTCACGCAAAGCTACCTCTATGCCATCGGCGGAGGAGTTGTTGCGAAAGATAACGGCTATCTCATCACGCACGGTCTGCGTCCTGCTTATCTTATGGGCGATGTCGTGATACTGGTCAAAAAGCTCATCATACGCCAGAAGTTTTGGAGGTTCTGCGTGCTGAATTCGTGTCACTTCGAGTTTTTTTGGGTAAATCCTCTCGTTGTACTCTATGACTTTTGAAGCGAGTGAGAGGATGGGGACGGTGGAGCGGTAGTTTTTTGTCAAAGTGTGTACTGTGGCATTTGGATATTTTTTGGAAAATGAGCCGATGATGGAGATATCCGCACCGTTAAATGCGTAAATACTCTGGTCATAATCCCCCACACAAAAGAGAGATGGCGGGTTCATGGCATCTATGAGCGTGCCTTGAAGTGCGTTTGTGTCTTGATACTCATCCACAAGCACCTCTTTGTACCCTAGCTCTTTGGTGGCACATAATGTGCGAAAGTTGAGTAGCAAATCGTTAAAATTGACAAAACCGTACTCTTTTTTAAGCCCCTCAAACTCATCCACGATATCGGCGTAAATCATCGCAAAAATCTCATGTTCTGGGTATTTTGACTTTACCCAATCTTCAAAATGGGCATTTAACTCCGTGTTTTGATAAAAAGAGTAAACATCATAGAGATAGTTTCCGCCATAAGGTGCAATCTCCGCTCCCAAATGCCCAAATGAGCGTTTTTCATAGACACTTCTAAAGAGCGTTTTAAGCTCTCTCTGCTGCTTTAAAACAACCTTTTTATCATCTTTTTTGAGCCATCTGTAACTCACCGCATGAAAAGTTCCCGCATCTATCTTTGAAGCCACATCTTTGCCAAAATAGTCCGCCACCCTCTGCACCATCTCCGCCGCTGCTTTGTTGGTAAAAGTAAGAAGCAAAATCTCGCTAGGTTTAGCACCGCACTTGAGCAAGTGGGCGATGCGCCCCACAATAGTCGAGGTTTTGCCAGTTCCCGCCGAAGCGATGATGAGATTTTGCTTTTGCAAAGAGGTCGCTGCGGCGTACTGTTCTTCATTGAGACGGGAAAGTGGCAAATGCGCTCCTGCGGTGATTTTAAAGCGTGATTATACTTAGAAAGGTTTAAACCCAGATTTCACTTATGCTTCAAAATTACACCTTGTGTTGCGGGCGATGTTGACGATTGAGAAAAAAGTTAATACACAATAAAAAATAAATAACTACAAATCTAATGCGCTAGCAGTATGTCCTCTAATTGTTTTATCCATCTAGTCTCTTCGCCTTTTGACTCTCTATGTTCACGGATAAACTTAAGATTTTTCGCTGTTGTTTCAGGCTCAAAAGGCTCTCTGATATGCACTAAGACATCAGATATTAACTTCACTGCTTTATCTTTGTTGTTTTCTAAAATTGCCAATTCTAAAAGCGTGGCATAATCCCAGTAATCGGCACCATTTTTCATCTTTTGTTTTAGAGCATAAGCAACCACAGGTAAAATTTCATCTTTTCGCTCATCTCCTGCTATATCCATGAGTGTAACGGCATTGATTCCAGGGTACGCATCTCTAAAATCAGCTTCAAATCCATCCAAATAAGTCTGGATTGCTTTGTTTAAATACCCTTTTGCCAAAGTTTCATTTGAGCTGTTTTCACTCCAATAGTCTTTATACACCCGTCCGAGGATTCCGCAAGTTTCACTGTTTTTACCATGTTTTTTTATTACCTCTTCTAGCACCTCTATTGCCTCTTTCCTCTGTTCTACTCTGTTGAGTGCAAACCCTAATTGTTCTTGTACCATTACAGTTTGTTGCAATGGTTTTGGCATCTTAGAGACCAACGCTATCATTTCGCTATATGCTTTAACGGCTCTATAGGATAAAAATAGATCAATAATCACCCCCGCTTCCACATCGTTCAGATTTCCTAGAGAGTGTTCCAAGCTTTTTAATACCTCTTTTGCATCGAATATGGACTTAATATCTCGTGCGTTCTTGAGTTGGTTTTTGATGGTTTTATTGTACTCCACCCTTTCTCGAAATATATCTGTTTTAATATGTTCAATATCTGATGGTTTAAGTCCATCTACGAGTTGAAAAAGTGGCGAATCTACATGTGGCTCTTTTTTGGCATGCATCAGTTTCTCTGTGAGCTGTTTTTTTAAACTCACCACATTATAAAGTTCTCTATCGTAAGGCAATGAGCGTAAAAAATTTATGTCAAAAGGAAGTTTGGTATCGGAACTAAATATTGAGATTGTGCTATAAGGTCGAATAGCATGACGGATACCAAGCTCATAAAATACATTTGCATTGGCAGTACTCAAATCAGCCACGGCGTATTCGCATAGCATCAGCCTTTCATACATAGGCTTATGAATGATCCCGCCTATCTGCTCTTCATCTGCACGGATAGGTTCTAAATCCGCATCTTCTACGGATGGTTTTATGAAGTCATTATAGATTCTGTCAAAATCTATTGTATTGCCGTTTTCATCTTTTTTTACACCAAAGGGCATGAGTACAAAGCATAGAGGCTGCATTACTTTTTATCTTTTAAATATTCCAAATGGGTATAAAAGTTTGAATTTAAAGCATCATCCAATGCCTCTTCATATTGATCAATTTTTGGCAAAATTTCTCTAAGAATGTTTTGATAATCACCTAAAGAATTTTTAATAATATCCCATACCATATAAGGATTTATACCACGATAATTATGAGATATTTTATCTCTCATTTTTGATATATCATTCCAACTAAAAGTATGGTCATCTTTTATCTGCTGATCAATTTTTTTATTTTCTTCACCAATTGCGATCAACAAACTAACAACCGCATTGAAATTCATTTGATTGTTGGCATAATAAAACTCTTCATCATCTGTTAAATCTTTTGTATAAAGATTTATTTTTTCAATTGATTCTAATATAGTAAAAATATAGATAAGATTATTG
>JAOTSA010000034.1 GCA_030247515.1 Sulfurimonas sp.
GGGCTGTGTAGCTGTTTTGAGAGTTTTTCTTTGCTTTACCAATAATCTTAAAAAAATCAAAATTTGATTCTATCTGCCGCACGATAACCTGTTCTATCTCAGGTTCAACTATTGTTGCTTCAAAGTCGTTAATATAAACCTCTTTTTTTATAGGTTTAAAATAGCTCCATCTCGCATTTTGTGGTTTGGAAGCAACTATATGTCCATTGTAGTGAATAGTTTTGTTCTCCTCATCTGTGATGCTTTGTGTGAAATCTGCATCAAAAGTAGTCATGGAATCAAGCGAAGCAAAAAGTTCTGCTGCTAAAAAGAGTGTTGCTAAAAAGAGTTTCATTTGTACCTTTGTGTTTTTTTAAAAATTATATCTTAGTGACTGTTTACATATTATTTAATATCTTATAAAATAGAAGATGGAACTTTTGCAAAAATGCCCATTTATGCGATTTCTAATTTTATGTGTGTTAAAATAAAAAGAATTTCTTTAGCGGTTTTTTTATCCGCTTACAATAAAAGGTTGCAGATGCTACAAGCATTAATGGGAAAAATTTTTGGTACTTCAAATGATCGAGAATTAAAAAGATACAAGAAGAGAGTAAGTGAGATAAACGCTTTAGAGGAGAAGTACAAACCTTTAAATGATGATGCGCTCAAAGAGGCATTTAATGAGATAAAAAAGAGTGTTTTATCTGGAGAAAAAAGTTTAGACGATGTTTTGGCTGACTCTTTTGCAATCACAAGAGAAGCAAGTTCACGTGTGCTAAACATGCGTCATTTTGATGTGCAACTTGTTGGTGGGATAGTTCTGCATGATGGAAAGATTGCTGAGATGAAAACAGGGGAGGGAAAAACTCTTGTTGCAACATTGCCAATTGTTCTTAACGCTATCACTGGAAATGGAGTTCATCTTGTCACTGTAAACGACTATCTAGCTTCAAGAGATGGAAACGAGATGCGCCCGCTTTATGAGTTTTTAGGTTTTAGTGTCGGTGTTATTTTGGAAAATATGCATGACCCACTTCTTAAGCGAGAGGTTTACGGTGCAGATATTACATACGGAACAAACAACGAGTTTGGATTTGACTATCTTAGAGACAATATGAGCTACTCTCGTGAAAATATGGTTCAAAGAGGACACAATTTTGTTATCG
The DNA here is from genome assembly GCA_030247515.1 of Sulfurimonas sp. Lineage (GTDB taxonomy): Bacteria > Campylobacterota > Campylobacteria > Campylobacterales > Sulfurimonadaceae > Sulfurimonas. Next base: position 1,149 of record JAOTSA010000034.1, read on the forward strand.
TTGATGAAGTTGACAGTATCCTCATCGATGAGGCACGAACACCACTTATTATCTCTGGACCGACGAACAGAACACTTAAAGACTTTAAAGATGCAAACCGTATCGCTCTGGCTCTTGTTAAAGATGAGCATTTTGGTGTAGATGAAAAAGATAGAACGGTTCTTTTAACGGAAGAGGGCATCACAAGAGCAGAGGAGCTTTTTGGCGTTGAGAACCTTTATAGCCCAGAAAATGCGTCACTCTCACATGTGCTTGACCAAGCACTTAAAGCAAACTATCTTTTTGAAAAAGATGTTGACTATGTTGTAAACAATGGCGAAGTAGTAATTGTCGATGAGTTTACTGGGCGTTTGAGCGAAGGACGTCGTTATTCAGAGGGATTGCATCAAGCTCTTGAGGCAAAAGAGGATGTTGATATCAAAGAGGAGACACAAACTCTTGCAGATATCACTTTCCAAAACTACTTTAGAATGTACAACAAACTTGCAGGTATGACGGGAACGGCACAAACAGAAGCTACAGAATTTGCGCAGATTTATGGTCTGGATGTTATCTCTATTCCTACCAACATACCAATTTCAAGAGTTGACTTAAACGATTTGATTTACAAAACAGAGAGAGAGAAGTTTGAAGCCGTTATCAACACCATTAAAAAACTTTCTCAAACTGGGCAGCCAGTTTTGATAGGTACTGCATCTATCGAAAAATCTGAAGCACTTCATGAGTTTCTTAAAAAAGAGAAAATCGCACACACTGTTTTGAATGCAAAAAATCATGCACAAGAGGGTGAAATCATTAAAAATGCTGGTGCAAAGGGTGCTGTAACCATCGCTACAAATATGGCAGGACGTGGTGTTGACATCAAAGTAAATGATGAAGTTAAAGCACTTGGAGGTCTCTATATAGTCGGAACAGAGAGACATGAAAACCGCCGCATCGACAATCAGCTCAGAGGAAGAAGCGGACGACAAGGGGACAATGGAACGACGCAGTTTTATCTCTCTCTTGAAGACAATCTTCTCCGTATTTTTGGAAGCGATAAGATTAAGAGTATCATGGAAAAACTTGGCGTTGAAGATGGTGAATACATCGAGTCAAAAATGGTAACTCGTGCGGTTGAAAAAGCGCAGAAAAAAGTCGAAAATATGCACTATGAGGGTAGAAAACATATCGTTGAATATGATGATGTGGCTAATGAGCAGAGAAAAATCGTCTATAAATTTAGAAATCAGCTCCTTGACCCAGAGTTTGATATAGCATCAAAAGTTGATGAGATACGAGATCAGTACATAGTTCATCTCTTTAACAATACTAGTATTTTTGATGGCGGGACAAAAGAGGAGTTTAACTTAGAAAAAGTGTTCAAAGTACTTCAAGAAGAGATCAATCTCGAGCTAGACCCTGTGGATTTTGCATCTATGGAGTATGGCGAACTGCTTGAAGCGGTAACAAGTCGTGTTACAAATGTCTATAACGCAAAAATGAGTGTTCTTGATGCGTCTATGCGTGCTGAAGTCGAGAGAGAGCTTTACTTAAAAGAGCTTGATAGTGCGTGGAGAGAGCATCTTTATGCGATGGACAACATGAAAACAGGGATTAGGCTTCGTGCATACAACCAAAAAGACCCACTTGTTGAGTATAAAAAAGAGAGTTTTAACCTCTTTACGGAGCTGGTTGAAGATATCAAATTTAACACCATTAAAACACTTCAAATCATTCAGTTTAGAGTACAAGACCCAGAAGAAGAGGCTAAGCGTGTTGCTCAGCAGCTTGATATGCAAAGAAAGGTTCAAGAAGCAGCAATGCAGTTTAACCGTCAGCTAGAAGAAGAGGCAAACGACAACAAAGCAAAAGTTTCAAGAAATGACCTCTGCCCATGCGGAAGCGGAAAAAAATACAAACTTTGCTGTGGTAAAAGCGGTCCTAAAAAAGGTGTTTTTGCCTCTTGAAGACTTCAATTGTTTCTTACCTCGTCAAAAGATTTTTACGTTTTGACCGTGACCAGCCATTTATATTTCTCTCTGCACTTTTAGCATTTTTGGGGATTTCTCTTGGTGTCATGGTGCTTATTGTAGCTATGGCACTCATGAATGGTTTTGATAATGAGTTTAAGAAAAAGCTTACTATCATGAACTACCCTTTAACAATCATGCCAAAGTTTTACGGTGCTGTAAATGAAGACCTTCTTATGACCCTTGAGATTCAGTTTCCAAACCTCAGTTTTAGCCCTTATGTACAGTCTGCCATTATGGCAAGAAGCGGCTCTAAGCTTGAGGGTGGCTATATCTTTGGGGTTGATTTTAAGAGTGAAGCAAAAGTAAACAGTGTTGTTAAAAAAGCGATTGAGGGGAAGAGTTTTGATAAATTTGATGTTTTAGTCGGTAAAACACTCAAAGATGAGTTTATACTTCATGATGATGACAAACTTATGTATATCTTTACCCACGTAGAGCCAGGCGGAATGAATGTTACTCCAAAAATAAAAAGATTTCAGGTAAAAGGATTTTTTGATTCTGGGTTATCCGCATATGACAAAGCCTACAACTACACCACGATTGCTTCACTTCAGACGATGCTCAACTTGCCGAGCAACCAGTATAGTGGTATCCACATCTTTTCTCCAAATCCGCAAGAAGATATCGCTAAAATCAGAGAGCATCTCCCACAAAGTGTAACCATAAAAGGGTGGTGGGAAGATAACGTCAACTTTTTTGCGGCATTGGAGTTAGAAAAAGCATCTCTTTTTATCGTACTTATGCTTATCATTCTTATTGCAGCGATTAACATTATCTCCTCTTTACTTATGACAGTTATGAACAGACGAAGCGAAATAGCACTTCTTCTCTCACTTGGAACAACGCCTGCTGAAATCAAAAAGGTGTTTTTATACCTTGGTGTTGTCATCGGAACAAGCGGTATTTTGGCAGGGATTGCTCTTGGTATGAGCGGCTTGTGGGTACTTAGCACTTTTGACATCGTTCACCTTCCAAAAGATGTCTATCCGACCTCTACACTACCACTTGATTTGAGTATGCAAGACTTTTTCTCGATTGTTATCGGTGCTTTTGTTATCGTAATCATCTCCTCTTTTTATCCTGCTAAAAAAGCGAGTGAAGTGGATATTCTTACCGTTTTAAGAAACGAGTAGAAGAAAAATCTACTTCTTCTCTTCACTTCTAAATATCTCAAAAGGGTACATAAGTGTTCTTTTGATGATGTTAAAAGGTGCTACTGCTATATCTTTTGCGACTTGTGTTTTAACATCTGGGTCATCAAGTGCGCCAGTAACATGCAAAGAAGTAGAGACCGTTTCGTTTCCAAGCAAGATATGTCCAATGAGAGGGATTTTTGAAAAGGAGCTTCCTAATTGTGTTTTGAGGTTGAGATCAAGATTGATACTGTTTTCTTTGATGCTTGCTTCTCCAGAACCAACAATCTCTATCTCTTTTGAGCTAAGATAAACATCGCTTATCTTGTATATCTCGTCTTGAAATTTAAATTTTGTATATGCTTCTTTTGCTTTAATGCCATTGATGTCGTACCCTGGAAGAGAGAAAGTGATAAGAGAGGGAACAGTGTTGACAAAAGCGAGTACGTTGTTTAAAATCTTATAATCCAAAATTGTTGTATCTTTTATGTGGATTGTTCCGTCATACTCTTTAAGCGGTCCACTTATGTAAAACTCCATTGAACCGCCTCTGAATTTAGAGTGTGCAAAGAGTTTTTCCATAAAAAATTCATTAAAATTTTCTCCATGAAGATGAAATTTTTTCTCTTTAAGAAGAAAATTTGCTCTCCCTTTTTGATGTTTCAACTCTCCACGGAGCGTATCATTGATATACTCAAAATAGATAGTATCTGAGATTACATTTCTGTTTTCACTCAAAAAGAGATAACATCCACTCATTTCTATATAAATTGGAGAAGATTTTTCCTCTTTTTCCTCTTTTGGAGACTCTTGCGTCTCTTCTTCTGTTGTGTTGTCATCAAATATGTTGATAACTTCATCTATGTTAATGCCAAGATTGTCTGCTTTTATCTTTATCGTATCTTGAATATCTATCTCAATAACATCATTGATTTTCGCTCTTGTTTTGTTCACTTTTGTATTGTATGTTCCAACAAGAGAGTAGCTCTCTATGGGCTTGTTGTCTTCTACAAGAATCTTATGTTTGTAGTTAGTACTTAACCAAAATAAGATGTCATTTGTGCTTCTCTTTTTTTGCGCTTTAAAATAACCATTAGTAAGAGCATGTTTTTGCAAAAGTTCTGATTTTTGGGCGAGTTGTTTAAGTGATGTGATTTCAAAAAGCCATTGTGTGTCGTCAAGCAGATATTTAAAACCATACTCTTTGGAGTTTATATGCAGTGTGTTATTTCTGTTTTCCACAAAAAGCTGTGTCGTTTCATCTGTAGTTAAAATCTCCCCGAATGTTTCGTTTTGAAGCAAAAACTTATGGATAGAGAGTGTTCCCAGACCATTTTTTCTATTGTATTTTGCACTTAAATTTGCTTTTATACTATCATTGTAAGCAAGAGTTGCACTCTTTAGCTCAATAACATCCTCTGAAATATCAGCTGCTATGTTTTTAATATCAACGCTTTTTGTATCCAGTATAAGGGAAAAAGGCTTTTTGGATAAAAGTGAAATATTGCCTTTTTCATAGGTTGCTTTAAATTGGGATGCTGCTTTTTCATGTCCAAAACCAAGATAATCCAACGTTAAAAGTGCAAGGTCAAAAGAGGCTTCTTGTGATTCAAATGAGATATCTCCAGCAACCATGACACTTGCAATTTGTCCAACTTGAATTTTAGTGGATGGGATTTTGGCTTGAAGATTTTGTATATCAAAAAGCACTTTTGTTGCATCTGCTTCAACCACATGCTCTTTGTAGTTCCATTTTGACTTTGCTATTTTTAGATAATCCTGTTTTTCATCAATAAAATAGGTAATATTTAGCGGTTTTCCATCAGAAAGAAAAGAGAGATTTTCATCCTTAAAAGAGATGGTATCAAAGCGAAAATCAAGCGTGCCACGTGATTCTTTTGCCCTCAAATCCAAATCAACATAGGCAGTGGCTATATTTTTATAGGCAGCTTTCATGTTTTTTACTTTGACATCAGAATTTTTGAGTGCAACATGCGCATCTAAAATATCTATATCAAGCCCCAAATAGTTTATCTGTGACTCTTTTGCATAAAAATCTCCAATAGCTTCCACGTCACTCGTCATAAGGTTGATATCCAAAGTCAGATTTGTATCTATCATCCCTTTTGTTTGAATAAATGGAAGTGTGATTTCATAGCGATTGAGCAGATTTAGCAAATCTTTGTTGACTTGACCTTTAAAAAGAAGATAGAGTGTTAACAGCTCCTCTTTTTTTGTAAAATCGATTTTAAGCCAACTTTTATCAAGGAAAAAATCATAAGAGTAGGCATTTTTTGGTCTGATAAAAAGTACGCCATCTTTAAACTCCAAATCAGTAGTTTTTGTTCTAATAGGTGCTACTTTTTTGTCATATGTATAAATCAAATCATTTGCCACTGCTTTTGCATGGAGGTTTAAGTAGGCTTCCTCCATTTTTTTATACTCAAGAGAGCCATACAACGCTTGAAGTTCAAAACTAGACAACACTATTGCGTCATCAACCCAGTATTTAAGCTCTGGGTCTAACCCCAAAAGTCTTACTATCTGCTTTATATTTTTGATTTTTTGTTCAGATTCTATTGCGTAATGGACTATGTCTCTGTTGCTATGGGTGTAGAGATTGAGTTTTGTCTCATTTTGAATATAAACCTCAAGTGCGGTTGTAAGCTCAAGAGCCTCTTGTGTGTTAAAAACTATATTTCCATTTATTTTTATATCTTTGTTGATGATATCGCACTGTTTTAAAAGAAGATGAAAAAGATTTCCATCTGAAGTGATTATACCCTCCAGTTTAACTTGCGGTGAGGAGAGTTTTATAAAACCGCTATCAGCTTCACTGTATTTAAACTCTATGTTAAAATCATTAAAAGTGATTTTATCAATGTTTATATCTTGAAACAGGCTAAGATAGGCAAGATTTGGCTTAAATGAAGCAAGGAGAGCCTGATATTCATCCAAAGAGGTATTTGTGTCATCTGTTTTTGCTATAGTTATCTCTTTGACATGCACCCTTATTTTTTCATCCCATTTAATGTATAATTTCTCAGCATTAACGTTTGCAAATGAGATGTTTTGAATAAATATACCATGTTGTAAAAAGAGAAAAATAGTAAGAAGCAGAAGAGATATGAATGATAAAATAGTAATGATAATAAATTGGATTGTTGAAATAATACTGTTAATCGTATTGTCGTTCATGTATTACCTAAATCAGCCTGTAAATTCCCCTAAAGTAATATACATTCCTGAAGGTTCTATCAATAAAATTATAACACAATTGTATGAGAAGAATTATAACGTAAGTAAGCTTGATGCTCTCTTGCTTCGTATCATGGGTTCTCCGCAAAGCGGGTGGATTAACATAGGAACAACACAAAACAGCAGATGGGATTTTCTGCACAAGCTTACCACAGCAAAAGCCCCTCTTGAAGATATAACGCTTATTCCAGGTGAAACGACCTATGTTTTTTTAACCCAACTTGCAAAACAGCTTCAACTAAACAGAGATGTATTAGAAAAAGAGTACATACTCCAAACAACGCAAAAAGAGGGAGCTTTTGTGCCAAATACATACAAACTTCCTTTGGGTATCACTGAAAAGTTGGTTATGAAAATTTTGCTTCAAGAATCACAAGAACAGATGAAAAAAACAGCAAAAATGATATTTGGAAACTATGATGAAAAAAAATGGTTACAAATCGTAACAATTGCATCCATAATCCAAAAAGAGTCAGCAACAATAGAAGAGATGCCGCTTGTAAGTTCAGTGATTTACAACAGACTGAAAAAAGGGATGAAACTACAGATGGATGGAACTTTAAATTATGGGCAGTATTCGCATGTAAAAGTTACGCCAGAGATGATTAAAAACGATACTTCCACCTATAATACATACCTAAATAAAGGTCTTCCAGAGTATCCAGTCTGCAATGTCAGTTTTGAGGCACTCAAAGCAGCAATTTTCCCAGCACAGAGTGACTATCTCTATTTTATGAAATCCAAGAATGGTACGCATGATTTTACATGTAACTATTCTACACATTTAGACAATATTAAACGTGCTACAAAATGAAACACTATTGAAATAAAAGCAAATAGTTTAGCAATGTTTTAGTATATTATTTATCTTAGTGGTAAGATGTCTTTGTAAATTTTTGTATTAAGTGTTACCTTATTGCAAAAATGTAAAATATTACCAAGGACAAAAGATGTCAAAAATTATTTGGTCAAAAATAGATGAAGCACCAGCTTTAGCAACATATTCGCTTTTACCAATTGTAAAGGCTTTTACTAAAAATGCAGGCGTTGATGTAGAGTTGAGTGATATTTCACTCTCAGGAAGAGTAATTGCAACATTTTCAGATTTGCTTCCATCTGAACAAAAGCAGTCTGATGCTCTTGGCGAACTTGGCGAAATGGTTCAAGACGCAGAGTGTAATATTATAAAATTACCAAATATTTCGGCTTCTATTCCACAACTAAAAGCTTGTATAGCAGAGCTTCAGTCTCAAGGATATGCACTTCCAGATTTTCCAGAGGATGCAAAAACTGATGAAGAAAAGGCTATCAAAGAGAAGTACTCTACATGTTTAGGTTCAGCGGTAAATCCAGTTCTAAGAGAAGGAAACTCAGACAGAAGAGCGGCGGTTGCGGTTAAAAATTTTGCTAAGAAAAATCCTCATAAACTTAGAGCATTTTCTGATAACTCAAAAGCTTGTGTTGCTCATATGATGGGTAATGATTTTTACGGAAATGAGCAGTCTGTTATCAAAAAAGGTAACTCAAAAGTTGCTATCAACTTAAATGGCAAACTTTTAAAAGAGATAAATGCAGTAGATAGCGAAATCTTAGATGGTACTTTTATGTCGGCAAAAGCATTGAGAGCGTTTTTCCAAGAAACACTTGATGAAGCAAAATCTAAAGATATTCTTTGGTCATTGCATTTAAAAGCAACTATGATGAAAATCTCCGACCCTATCATGTTTGGTCATGCGGTGGAAGTATTCTTTAAAGATGTTTTCGCAAAATATGCAGCAGAACTTAAAGAGATTGGCTATAGCTCAACTTTAGGGCTTGGTGATTTGTACAAAAAACTTAGCAGACTACCAGAAGCAAAAAGAGCAGAGATTGAAGCAGCTATCATGGCTACTTATGCAACGCAGCCAAATATGGCAATGGTTGATTCTGACAAAGGTATCACAAACTTACACGCTTCAAATGACATCATCATTGATGCTTCTATGCCAGTTGTTGTTCGTGATGGCGGAAAAATGTGGAATGCAGAGGGCAAAGTTCAAGAGTGTGTTTCAGTTATCCCAGATAGAACTTATGCAACTTTTTACAAAGAGATAGTTGATGATTGTGTTGCAAACGGTCAGTTTGATGTAACAACTATGGGTAATGTTGCAAATGTCGGTTTAATGGCGCAAAAAGCAGAAGAATACGGCTCTCACCCGACAACTTTTGAGATAGCAGAAGATGGTATTGTTGAAGTTGTTGATGCAGATGGCACTGTTTTAATGAGCCATAATGTTGAAAAAGGCGATATCTGGAGAATGAGCAGAGCAAAAGATGCTGCAATCAAAGACTGGGTAAAACTTTCTCATGAAAGAGGTGTTTTAACAGGAAGCCCAGTTATTTTCTGGTTAGATACATTTAGACCGCATGATGCAAACCTTATCAAAAAACTTATGGATTATTTACCAGCTCATTTGGCAAAAACTCCAATCGAGTATGAGATTTTGGCTCCACAACAAGCTATGAAATACTCTCTAAAAAGAGTAAGAGCAGGGCTAGACACAATTTCGGCAACAGGAAATGTTTTAAGAGACTATTTAACAGACCTTTTCCCTATCTTAGAGCTTGGAACGAGTGCAAAAATGCTTTCAATCGTACCACTTTTATCTGGTGGCGGTGTATTTGAAACTGGTGCAGGCGGTTCTGCTCCTAAGCATGTTGAGCAGTTTATGAGTGAGGGTCACTTAAGATGGGACTCTTTGGGTGAGTTCTTAGCACTTGCTGAGTCACTAAGATTTATCGCTCAAAAACATAACTCAAAAGAGCTTGAAGCTGTAACAGAGGCGTTGGATGTTGCAAACGCTGGATACCTTGATAACAACAAAGCTCCAGGAAGAAGTGCAGGCGAGCCTGATAACAAAGCTTCTCACTTTTTTGTAGCACAGTATTGGGCTGATGCTTTGGCAAACCAAACTAAGGCTCCAGAACTTGCTGCTAAATTTGCTCCAATTTCTGCTTCACTTAAAGAGAATGAAGCAAAAATCATGGAAGAGTTGATGGCTGCTGAGGGTAAAGCTCAAGACATCGGCGGATACTACCATCCAAACGATGCAAAAGCAGAAGCGGCTATGAGACCGTCTGCAACGTTAAATGCAATCATTGATAGCATTTAATATTATTCTATAGACAGAGAATTTTTCTCTGTCTGTTTTTCTTTTTTTATGAAACTTTCTAGCTTTATAAAAAAGGCAAAAAATGTCTTTAAATGGTCTGTTTTAGGGGTTTCATTAAGTCTATTTTGTTACCATATTACAATTTAATTTCAAGGAGTGTGTATGAATCAAGGAAAAAGAGTAGGGATAGTCGGTGCTGGAAATGTCGGTGCAACGGTGGCATACTCTCTGGCAATGCTTGGTTCTTGTCATGAGATAATTCTTCGTGATAACAAGATTGATGTTGCTAAAGGAAAAGCGTTAGATATGAGTCAAGCAGCAGCAGCAGTAAGAAGCCATACTGTGGTGAGTGTTGCTGAGGAGATGTCAGATTTGACAAACTGTGATGTTGTTGTAGTAACTGCAGGAAGTCCAAGACTTCCTGGTATGAGTCGTGATGATCTCCTTATGATTAATGCAAATATTACTAAAGACGTTATTGCAGGAGTTGCAAAATACTCGCCCGATGCTATCATCATCATGGTTTCAAATCCTCTTGATGCTATGACGTATGTCGCACTTAAAGAGAGCGGTTTTGAGAGAAGCCGTGTTATAGGTATGGCAGGGATACTAGATAGCGCAAGAATGGCAAGTTTTATCCAAGAGAAGCTAGGCTATGGCGGCGGTCAAATCCGTGCTTCTGTTATGGGTGGACATGGTGATGACATGGTTCCTCTTGCTCGCTATTCGACTGTTGCGGGTGTTCCTTTGTCTGATATTTTATCGCCTGCAGAAATCAATGAAATTGTCTTGCGTACACGCAACGGCGGTGCTGAGATAGTTGGTTATCTCAAAACAGGTTCAGCTTATTACGCACCTGCAAAAGCAACTGCTATTATGGTAGAAGCGATTCTTAAAGATACAAAACAGATTCACCCATGTGCTGTCTTTTTAGAGGGTGAGTATGGTCACTCTGATGTAGTTTCAGGCGTACCAGTTATGCTTGGTGCAAATGGAGCTGAGAAAATCATTCAAATATCTCTTGATGAAGCTGAGAAAAAGATGTTTGAGGGTTCTTGTAACTCTGTAAAAAATCTGATTGATACACTAAATAAAAATAATTTTTTTAACAAAGGAGAATAAAGTTTGCGTACACGTATAGAAAAAGACACAATGGGAGAGATTGCAGTACCAATAGATGCTTATTGGGCTGCACAAACACAAAGATCGATTGAAAATTTTGCAATCGGTGAAGAGAAGATGCCTTATGAGATTACAAGAGCATTTTCGTATCTAAAAAAAGCGGTTGCTTTGGTCAATAAAGACTTAGGCAAACTAGATGCTAGAAAAGCCGATGCTATCGCACAAGCTTGTGATGATATGTTGGCTGGAAAACTAGACGATGCTTATCCTCTAGTTGTCTGGCAAACAGGTTCAGGTACGCAGTCAAACATGAACAACAACGAGGTTTTAGCATCTCGTGCAACAGAAATTTTGGGTGGCGATTTTAGAGTAGAAAAACTTATCCATCCAAATGATGATGTCAACAAGTCTCAAAGCTCAAACGACACTTATCCGACGGCTCTTCATGTAGCAGCGGTTATTGCAGTTGAGACAAGAGTGCTTCCTGCTATAGAAAAACTTAGAGCGACTTTGATAGAAAAATCGCAAAAGTTCGACCACATCGTCAAAATTGGGCGTACACACCTTCAAGATGCAACACCTCTAACCCTTGGTCAAGAGATTAGCGGTTGGGTTGAGATGTTAAATAAGTGTGAAAAAATGGCAAAAGATTCTCTTGAGGCAGTTCGTGAACTAGCACTTGGCGGAACTGCCGTTGGAACAGGTCTTAACGCTCATCCAGAGCTTGGAGAGAGAGTTGCAAAAAAACTAACAGAGCTTACGGGACATGATTTTGTAACCGCTCCAAATAAGTTTCATGCACTTACTTCTCATGATGCTCTGGTTTACGCTCACGGCGCACTTAAAGCACTCTCCGCTGATATGATGAAAATCGCAAACGATGTTCGCTGGCTTGCTTCTGGTCCTAGATGTGGTATAGGTGAGATTACTATTCCTGAAAATGAACCAGGCTCTTCTATTATGCCAGGTAAAGTAAATCCTACACAAAGCGAAGCGGTAACTATGGTTACATGTCAAGTTATGGGAAATGACACGACAATCGGTTTTGCGGCAAGTCAGGGAAATTTTCAGCTCAATGTGTTTAAACCAGTAATTGCGTACAACTTTTTACAATCATGCCGCCTCTTAGCGGATTCTATTGTTTCGTTTAACGATAATTGTGCAGTTGGGATAGAGCCAGTTGAAGATAAGATAGATTTTTATCTTAACAATTCACTTATGCTAGTAACTGCACTTAACCCTTACATAGGTTATGAAAATGCGGCAAAAATAGCAAAAACGGCACATAAAAACGGTTCAACTCTTAAGGAAACAGCGATAGAGCTAGGGCTTTTGAGTGCTGAAGAGTTTGATAAGTATGTTATACCACAAGATATGATATCGCCCAAGGCCTAAAGGACAGTGCAGAAAAAAACTAAATTTTTTTCTGCAAAAGCGTAACTAAATTTAAAGAAGGAATATAGATGAATATACATGAATATCAGGCAAAACAAATTTTTGCTAAGTACGGCGTGCCGACACCAAAAGGTTTAATGGCGGAGAGCGTTGATCAGGCAGTTAAAAATGCTGAGATTTTAGGCGGACCTATCTGGGTTGTTAAAGCTCAAATCCACGCTGGTGGTCGTGGTCTTGGCGGCGGTGTTAAGCTTGCTCGCTCTATCGAAGAGGTTGAAAAACTTTCTCGTGAGATTTTAGGGATGACTTTGGTTACTCACCAAACAGGACCTGAGGGTAAACTTGTTCAAAAACTCTACATCGAAGATGGTGCAGATATCAAAGATGAGCTATATCTTGGTGTTGTTCTTGACCGCGCACGTGAGATGCCTGTTATCATGGCTTCAACAGAGGGCGGTATGGCGATAGAAGATGTTGCGCATGATTCTCCTGAGAAGATTATCAAAGTAGCAGTTGACCCTGCTATCGGTTTTCAAGGTTTTCACGGAAGAGAGTTGGTATTTGGTTTAGGTATCACAGACCCAACTGAGCAGAAAAAATTTATAGATTTTGCTTCAAAACTCTATAAACTCTATATGGAAAATGATGCAGAGATGATAGAGATTAACCCACTTGTAAAAACAGGAAGCGGTGAGTTTTTAGCACTTGATGGAAAAATGGGATTTGATGATTCTGCACTTGGTCGCCATCCTGATATCGAAGCTATGAGAGATATTAGTGAAGAGGATGCAGACGAGAGAGAAGCTGGCAAATATGGTCTCTCTTATGTATCTCTTGATGGTGAAATCGGTTGTATGGTAAACGGAGCAGGACTTGCGATGGGAACTATGGATACTATCAACTATATGGGCGGAACTCCTGCAAACTTTCTTGATGTTGGCGGAAAAGCAAATGCTGAGACGGTTGCAAAAGGTTTTGAGATTATCCTTAAAAACCCAAAAGTAAAAGCAATATTTGTAAATATTTTCGGTGGAATCGTTAGATGTGACCGTATCGCAAATGGTATCTTAGAGGCTACAAAACTTGTAGATGTTCATGTTCCAGTTATCGTTAGACTTGATGGCACAAATGCGCCAGAAGCGGCAGAGATTTTAAGAAATGCAAATATTGCAAACGTTATAGCAGCTACGGATTTGGCTGATGGTGCTGCAAAAGCAGTAGCAGCTGCAAAACAAGCTAAGTAAGGAGTGAATTTATGAGTATATTGGTAAACAAAGACACAAAAGTAATCGTTCAAGGTTTTACGGGTAAAGAGGGTTCTTTCCACGCTGAGCAGTGTTTGGCATACGGAACAAAGATAGTTGGCGGTGTTACACCAAACAAAGGCGGAACTGAGCATTTGGGTCAGCCCGTATTTAACACTGTTAAAGATGCAGTTGCTACTACAGGTGCGACTGTTTCTATGATATTTGTTCCGCCAGTTTTTGTGGCAGATGCTGTTATGGAAGCGGCAGATGCAGGAATCGAACTTGCTGTTATCATCACAGAGGGTGCGCCAGTTCGTGACATGCAAGCGGCTAAAGCGTATGCGATGAAACATGGTATGAAAACCATAGGACCAAACTGCCCAGGTATCATCACGGCTGAGGAGTGCAAAATCGGAATTATGCCAGGAATGATTTTTAAAAAAGGAAATGTTGGACTTATCTCAAAATCTGGTACTTTGACTTATGAGGGTGCAAACCAAGTTTGTAGAGAAGGTTTTGGTATTTCAACTGCTGTTGGTATCGGTGGCGACCCGATTATTGGTCTTTCATACAAACAACTTTTACCAATGTTTGAAGCAGATCCAGAGACTCACGCAATCGTTATGATTGGTGAAATCGGCGGAGACTTAGAGATTCAAGCGGCAGCATACATCAAAGAGCATATTACAAAACCTGTTGTTGCCTTTATCGCATGACAGACTGCACCTAAGGGTAAAAGAATGGGTCATGCTGGCGCAATAGTGAGCGGTGGAGCAGGAACGGCGGCAGAGAAAATGGCAGCTTTAGAAGCAGCTGGCGTAAAAGTTGTTGTTTCACCTGCTGAAATCGGTAAGGCAATTGCAGAGGTTTTGGCAAAAAAGTAACATTTTGAACTTGTGCGAGCCTCATTTGGTAACATATTTGTTCTTAGTGAGGCGTTAATAGCACATTTCAGAGTTGCATTAATAAAAGTGGGTTAATCTGTCTGTGAAAGTTATATTAACTTTGAGAGAAGTTAATATAAAAAGTTTACGCTTGATACTTTAAAAAATAAAGAGGAGAATAAATGAGTAAGTTTAGAACTCAAAATCCAGGCAATCAGCCTGTATGGGTTAATACAAGCAATTGTAAAGCATGTGACATCTGTGTATCAGTCTGTCCATCTGGTGTGCTTGGAATGGTGTACGAGCCTACATCGACTCTTGGCGCAATGATATCTATTCAGCACCCAGAAGCTTGTATAGGTTGTATGGAGTGCGAATTGGCATGTCCTGACTTTGCTATCTTTGTGGCAGAAAAAGGTGAATTTAAATTTGCAAAACTTACGGATGAGTCAAAAACTCGTCAAGCTGCTGTTGTTGCAAACAAATATAGATCACTAAGCGAAAAAGGAGCTATTTAATGGCAACTAGAGAAGTTATTTCAAATGGAAACGAATTGTCTGCACTAGCTGCAAGAGATGCGGGATGTAAATTTTTTGGAGGTTATCCTATTACTCCATCAAGTGAAATTATGCATGAAATGTCTGATTTGATGCCAGAGGTTGGCGGAGCATGTATCCAGATGGAAGATGAGATTGCGGGCGTTGCAGCAGCAATCGGAGCGGGAATGAGCGGTGTTAGAACCATGACTGCTACATCTGGTCCTGGTATTTCACTAAAAGCTGAAAATCTTGGTTTGGCTCAGATGACTGAAGTTCCTTTGGTTGTTGTAAACGTTATGCGTGGCGGTCCATCAACTGGTCTTCCAACTCGTGTATCTCAAGGCGATGTCGCTCAAGCAAAAAATCCTTCACACGGTGACTACAAATCAATCACGTTATGTGCAGGTTCGTTGGCAGAGTGCTACACTGAAACGGTCAGAGCATTTAACTTAGCAGATAGATTTATGCAACCTGTATTTGTTCTTTTGGATGAAACAATAGGGCATATGCATGGGAAAGCAGTACTTCCTACACAAGAGGATGTTGCAGCTGGAATTGTTCCTAGAAAAGTGTTTGAGGGTCCAGCTGATCAGTATTTTCCATACGGATGTGAGCATGACCAGCCAGCAGTTTTAAACCCTATGTTTCAGGGATACAGATACCACTTTACAGGTCTTCACCATGACGGAAGAGGTTTCCCAACTGAAGAGATAGAGACATGTAGAAAACTTATCCAAAGACTTGAAGATAAAGTAGAACTACATAAAGATGAAATTGAACTAAACGAAGAGCTTTTCTTAGATGATGCAGAGGTTTTGATTGTTGCTTATGGTTCAGTTTCTCTTGCAGCAAAAGAAGCTATTCGCCACCTAAGAGCAGAGGGTATCAAAGCTGGACTATTTAGACCAATTACACTTTGGCCAAGTCCGCAAGACAGAATGAGAGAGCTTGCAGCTAGAATCCCAAAAGTTTTATGTGTTGAGTTAAACATTGGTCAATACAGAGATGAAGTACAGCGTGCAACAGGAAGACTTGATATCAACGGATTGTTCAAAGTAAACGGAAGACCGATTTCCCCTTATGAAATTGTTAACAAAGTGAAGGAGCTCTAAGATGGCATTTAATTATGAAAACTATTTAAGACTTGAGAAGATGCCGACACTATGGTGTTGGGGTTGTGGCGATGGTGTAATTCTAAAAGCTTTTGTAAGAGCGATTGATAGTCTTGGCATCAACAAAGATGATGTTTGTGTTGTTTCAGGTATTGGATGTTCTGGAAGATTTTCATCTTATGTTGATTTTAACACAGTTCATACTACACACGGAAGAACGATAGCATTTGCAACTGGTATCAAACTTGCAAATCCTACAAAACATGTTATCTGTGTTGCAGGAGACGGTGATGCACTTGCAATCGGCGGTAACCACACTATCCATGGATGTAGAAGAAATATAGACATAACTTTTATCATTATCAACAACTTTATCTATGGTTTGACAAACTCTCAAACAAGCCCTACTACTCCACAGGGTATGTGGACAGTGTCGCAACAAGCTGGAAATATTGACCCTACTTTCAATGTAGCAAACTTGGCAATTGCCGCTGGAGCTTCATTTGTAGCAAGAGAGACAGTAAATGATCCTAAGAAATTAGAAAAAACTATGGTAAAAGCACTTGAACACAAAGGTTTTGCGCTTCTTGAAGTTTTATCAAACTGTCATATCAACCTTGGTAGAAAAAACAAGATGAACTCGGCGATTGAAAACCTAAGTTGGATAGATAGCATCACAGTTTCTAAGAAAAAATATGAAACTTTAGCTCCTGAAGAGCAGATGAATCTCTTTCCTACTGGTATCTTAAAGCAAGATACAGAAGCAGCAGAATATTGTGATATGTACGCTGAAGTTATTAAAGTACATCAAGGTAAGAGAAAAACGATTACTCAAGATGACTTTAAGAAAAAAATATAAGGAGACGCACAATGGCTAGAACATTAATGAGATTTACGGGCGTTGGTGGACAAGGTGTTCTTCTTGCAGGAGAGATTTTTGCAGCTGCAAAAATTAAAACAGGCGGTAACGGACTAAAAACTGCTACATATACTTCACAGGTTCGTGGTGGACCAACTGTTGTTGATATCACTTTAGATGATGAAGAGATTTACTATCCGTATGCAAATGACGGTGAGATTAACTTCATGCTTTCTGTTGCGCAGGTAAGTTATGACCAGTTTAAAAGAGGGGTTCAAGAGGGCGGAATTATAGTTGTTGACCCTAACCTTGTAAAGCCTACTGATGAAGATAGAAAAAAGTGGAATGTTATTGAGATTCCAATTATTACTATTGCAAAAGAGGAAGTTGGAAATGTTATCACTCAGTCTGTAGTTGCTCTTGCTATTGCAAACACAATCATGAAACCTCTTGATAGAGAGGCTTTAATAGAGACAATGTTATCAAAAGTTCCTGCTAAAGTTCATGATGTAAACAAAAAAGCATACGACCTTGGTGAAAAATATGAAAACGAGGCTACAAGTAAGTAGTTTTTATATATCTATGCCAACTCCTTAAAAAGAGGGCATAGATAATTTTTAGCAATTCTAAGG
>JAOTSA010000035.1 GCA_030247515.1 Sulfurimonas sp.
TACAGTACTTTTAATTGCCTGATAATCACCCACACTCTTGATGTTGCCAGATATCGTAATGACATTTGAAGAAGAACTTATTTCCATAATTTACCTACTTTTTTAAAAAATATATGCATGTAATAGTTTATACTTTAAACTATTAAAGTCAACTAAAACGGTTTAGGTGTTTTTTATAGAGTTTATCCACTCTTTCATCTTTTTCTCGTAACCGCTCTCTTTTAGTGTGACAAACTTGAGCGGTTTTGAGAGATATGTCTGTTTGACATAGCCGCCAAAATCATGCGGATAGAGATATCCATCATGATTTTGTCTGATATGCTTTGGGATTTCTAGCATAACGCCATTTTTTACGGCATTTAAGGCTTCATTTATCGCCATATAAGCAGAGTTTGACTTTGGAGAAGCGCAGAGATAGACAACGGCTTGGGCAAGGATGATGCGGGCTTCAGGATAGCCTATCTTTGCGACACTTGTCATCGCACTTGTGGCAAGTGTGAGTGCCTGAGGGTTGGCGTTGCCTACATCTTCACTTGCAAGGATGACAAGCCGTCTGGCGATAAACTCCGCACTCTCTCCGCCCTCAATGAGGCGTGCAAGATAGTAGATGGCGGCGTCCATATCAGAACCACGAATCGACTTTATCATGGCACTTGTAAGGTCGTAATGCACGCCTGCTTCACTGCTTCCCGCACTAAGCGCATTTGGTCTTAGCGACTTTAGGAGTGTCAGCGTGATGTGTGTGTCTATGTTGGAAGCAAACTCAAGGAGTTTGAGCATCGCTCTTGCATCGCCGCCGCTGCTAAGCACGAGATACTCCGTGGCATCTTCGTCGCATATAAGTGAACTCTCCGATAGAGCCTTTGCGAGAAGCTTCTCAAGTGCTTCATTTGAGATGGCGTAGAGTTCAAAAAGCATGGAGCGTGAACGGATAGCAGAGGTTAGCGAAAAGAAAGGATTTTCTGTGGATGCACCGATGATAAGGGCGGAGTTGTTCTCCATGATGGGGAGCAAAACTTCTTGCTGATTTTTTGCCAAACGGTGTACTTCATCTATAAAAATAAGCGGTTTTTCGAGGGTGTTTTTGTAACGGTCAAAGATTTTGCGCAAATCTTCTATCTTGATACTTGTTGCATTGAACTCATAAAATGGGAGTTTCATAGTTGTAGCGATGATGCGTGCGAGTGAAGTTTTGCCGCATCCTGATGGTCCAAAGAAAAAGCTGTGTCCCAAAGCCTCTTTTTCACAAAGCAGACGAAGCGGAGCGGTGGATGCGCTTAAATGCTCTTGCCCAACCATCGCATCGAAAGATTTTGGGCGTAAAAGATAGGTAAAATCAGCCAAAACTAGCCTCTCTTTCTCTCTTTAAACGCTGGCTTTTTTGCACCTTTGTGAGGCTCTTTTGAGAAATCTTTTTTAAAATCTTTTTTACCATCTTTCTTGAAATCTTTTTTAAACTCTTTCTTTGGAGCGTTCTCTTTTTTGGCAGGCGTTTTTTGGTCCTCTTTTGTAGGGCGTGGTTTTTTTGTCTCTTTTGCCTGCTCTTTTTGTTCCTCTTTTAAGAACTTTGCAAGTGCAGAGTACTCACTGCGGGTCAAAAAGCGTACTTTGCCCTCTGGGAGATTGTTGAGTTCTATCTCTGCAAAACTCACTCTCTTTAGGTCAACAACTTCTGCTTTAAAATGGGCAAAAAAGCGTCTAAGTTCACGGTTTTGTCCCTCGCTTATAGCCACTTTTAGCGTGGAGTAGTTGGGCTGATTTTTTTGGATTTTATAGCCGATAAAGGGCTTAAACTCCATCTGCGTTATTTTTGAGTGGCTATGTCCACCTGCTGAGGCATCATCAAGCATCATCCCTTTTAGCATCGCTTCTTCTATCTGCGGTGTTATTTCGCCTCTTATTTTTATCTTATATATGCGCTCTAAGTCCGATTCCATCAGTGCCGAGGCAACTCTTGAGGTGTCTGTAAGGAGCAACAACCCCTCAGAAGCAAAGTCAAGTCTGCCAACTGGAACGTAGTGTTTGTACTCTTTTGGGAGCGTGTCATAGATGGTGCGTCTGCCTTTTGGGTCTGTTTTTGTGACAAGTTCGCCTTTTGGTTTGTTATAGACGATGACGGTGTATTTGTCTCGTGGGGTCACTTGCTTACCGCTGACATAGACATCCGATATGCCCTCTGTTACGTCTGTTGCTGGGTTTGTCTGTATCTCTCCATCGACTCTGACATATCCTGCTTGGATAGTTTTGTCCGCTTCTCTTCTTGAGTAGCTTGCGTGGTGTGCGATATATTTGTTAAGTCTCATGAGATTCCTTTTTCTATGAGTGTGTGGATATGAAGCACCCCTTGCACTCTTTTTTTGCTATCAGTTACAACCAAAAGCTGTATCTTCATCTCCTCTATCATCACAAGTGCTTCACTTGCAAGCAGATTTTCATCTTCTATGGTTTTTGGATTTTGCGTGGCGTACTTCCAAACGCTCTCTTGTAGTGAAAAATCCTCACTCATCAAAGCTCTTCTGATGTCGCCGTCACTCACAAGTGCTAAAAGTCTCTCATCCTCATCGACAACCAAAACAGTCCCAAGTCTCCCCTCGCTAATCTTGACGATGGCATCTTTTACTTTTGTGTCTGCGCCAATGAGCGGCAAATCTTTTGTGCGCATCAAATCTTTAACTTTGACAAAAAGCTGTTTTCCTAAAGCTCCCCCAGGGTGAAAGGAGGCGAAATCGCTTTTTTGAAAGTTTTTTGCTCTCATGAGACACACCGCAAGGGCGTCGCCAAGAGCAAGTGTGAGTGTTGTGGAGCTTGTAGGAGCGATGTTGAGCGGACACGCCTCTTTTTGGACGACTACATCTATGACCAAATCGCTGTATCTTCCAAGCGTTGAGTTTTTGTCCCGTGTCATGCCGATAAGCGGGGTGTTAAATCTCTTGATATGCGGCAAAATGGAGCTAAGCTCTTCACTCTCTCCGCTGTAGCTGATGGCAAGGACAACATCCTCTTTTCCAATCATCCCAAGGTCGCCATGAAGTGCTTCTGTGGGATGGAGGAAAAAGCTAGGCGTTCCAGTTGAAGCAAAAGTAGCCGCCATCTTTGCACCGATAAGTCCTGATTTGCCCACGCCTGTAACGATAAGCTTGCCTTTGCATGCAAGAACCATCTCCACTGCTTTGTCAAAAACATCGTCGATATTTTTGGCACTCTCAAGGAGTGTTTGCGCTTCTGTTTGTAGTGTTTGTTGTGCGATTTCTTTATAATTCATGGTGCAATTATACCCATTTTATAGTGGAATCTTTACCCAAAAACATGCGCCGCCCTCTTTGGAATTTTGTGCAAAAATAGTACCGCCAAGATGTTTTTCAACAATGATTTTGCTCATATAAAGTCCAAGTCCAGAACCTGTTTTTTGGTCTTTTGTAGAAAAATATGGTTCAAATATGCGTGGAAGCACCTCGCTTTTTATCCCAGCACCATTGTCGCAAATCTGAACGGTAACAAAACCATCTTCTTCATAGATGCTCAAAACTATCTTTTTGTTGCTTCTTTTGTCTGTGCCAAGTGCCTCTTTGGCGTTTTTAAGGATGTTCATGAAAACTTGTAAAAGTTCTCTTGAAAATGTTTTTACCTCTTTTGTTGTGCTGTTTTGTATGGTAAACTCGATGTTATGGTTCGTCAAACTTGCCCCGATAATCGTTTCTACCTCTTTGGCAATATTGATGATTTTGATGGACTCTTTTTCTTTGTTTGGTCTGAAAAAATCTCTAAAATCATCTATGGTTTTAGAGAGATAATCAATCTGTCCCAAAATATTTTTTGCACCATGTAAACACTCCTCTTCATCAACTCCGCTTAGCTCTAAATCAACAAGCATATTGTTGACAATCATGGAGATAACGCTGATG
This sequence comes from Sulfurimonas sp., assembly GCA_030247515.1. Classification (GTDB taxonomy): domain Bacteria; phylum Campylobacterota; class Campylobacteria; order Campylobacterales; family Sulfurimonadaceae; genus Sulfurimonas. The sequence goes on from JAOTSA010000035.1 coordinate 3,903, forward strand.
GGTTGACGCCATTGGTGGGCAATCATCCCTATCATCTCGCCCATTGCGGCATGTCTGCTTTGAGAGAGCATCATCTCTTGTGTCTCTTGAAGTTTTTGAAGCATCTTTTTATGTTCGCTTATGTCATAAACTATCGCTAGATATGCTTCTTTGCCCCAAAATCTTGTTTTTTGAACGATTGCGTTTACGGGGTAGAGAGAGCCATCTTTTCTTTTGTGAATTGCTTCAAAATCTATGCTTTTTAGCTCACTCTCAAGCGGTTTAATTTTTTGGATAAACTCATCTCTGGGCAGATTTTTTATCTCAAAAGGTGTTTTATCAAAAATCTCTTTTAGTTCGTATCCTATATTTTCAAGTGCGGCTCTGTTGGCATACAAAAACTTCAAATCATTTGCCCCAAAAACGTACATTTCTATCTGTGCGCTGTCGATGATGGCTGCAAGACGTTCGACATTCTCTTTAAGGTTTACCTCGTCAGTAATCTCATTTTTGAGACCGATATATTTTATAATCTCTCCATGCTCGTTTTTGATGGGAACGATGGTTGCCGCCTCCCAGTAGGTTGCACCATCTTTTTTCTTGTTTTTAAAAACACCACGCCAGATATGGTCATGCGTCAGCTCCTCCCATATATGGACATAGTCCTCAGGAGCGAGATAATCTGTCTTTAAAATTCTTGGATTTTGCCCCTTAACCTCTTCTGGGCTGTAGCCTGTGAGTTTTGCAAACCATGGATTGACATACTCTATATTTCCATCTTTGTCGGTTAAAACAAAACTCATTTGGGCATGATTGAAGGCGGTTTGTAAAAGCTCGTTTTGGCTCTCAAGCTCTTTGATTTTTGTTATGTCATTATGAGAACCTACCATTCTTACGGGTTTGTCATCCTCAAAAATTGTCAATCCTTTAGCCATATTCCATATGTAATGACCGTTTTTATGTTTGAGTCTATGGATGTTTTCATAAAAAACGTCAGGCTTTTCAAGAGACTTTTGAATATCTATTTTTGCTTGTTCAAAATCATCAGGATGTACCAAAGATGCCCACGTTTCATAGCAGTTTTCGAGTTCATCATCGCTATAGCCTACCATCTCTTTCCATCGTGGCGATAAATATAGCTCATTTGTAAGCAGATTCCACTCCCAAACCCCCAGTTGAGAACCCTTGATGACTAGTTCGTATCTCTCTTTTAGCATTTCAGATTCGTTCATCTCGCTACTGTTGTGCATCTTCTCTCCTCTTTTGTCTATACGCTCTCATCTGCTCTTCGAGGCTCTCAAGAGTAAAAATAGTATCCTTCTGAATGTCAAGCTGAAAGTTGCTAGAACTAAGACTGTTTTGACTTAGATAAGGCAACTGCTCCAAACAGTGTTCTTGAATCTCTATGCGTTCATGTGACAAAATCACAAAATCATTTGCGTGAAGCCTAAAAATCATATTTTTTGGAAATTTTTTTCTTAAAGTCTGTGCAACATAGAGTAAAAATATGTCCCCTCTTTGCCACCCCTCACGGTCGTTAAAAGCACTGAAATTGTGGATAGAGAGTACATTGATATGTTGTAGTAGAGGCTGTACCTGTTTTTAACTAAAAGCGTGTCGAGATAGTTCTGGTTGTAGAGGTTTGTTACTCTGTCTTTATAAAAATAGGCGAAACGTTCCTCTTCAATGGCACTTGATGGGAGTTGAGAGATAAATTCAGATATCTCTACACTAGAGAGTGCTTGTGCCGCCATGGGAGCGATAAGTGGGTCAAACTGGACACCTGCAAGCTCTAAAATCTCTTTGGTCGCCTCCTCCACACTTTTGCGTGGTTTGTAAACTCTGTTTGTTGTCATAGCATCAAAAGAGTCAGCAATAATCATGATTTGCGCCAAAGGGTGGATTTGACTCCCTTGAAGTCCTTTTGGGTACCCTTTGCCATCATAACGTTCATGGTGACAAGCAACAATCTTAGAGATTTCTGCAAACATCGGTATCTCTTTTAACATCTCAACTCCAACGTTGACATGCTCTTGAACAAGCTCTCTCTCAATGGTATCAAGTTTTCCAGGTTTCAAAAGCACTGCATCTGGTGTTGCAACTTTGCCGATATCATGCAAAATCCCTGCTCTATAGACAAGGTTTTGCTCCTCTGTGTCAAGTCCCATCTCTTTAGCGATAAGTTGTGAGTACTCCGCCACTCTTTGTGAGTGTCCTGCTGTGTAGCTGTCACGTCTCTCTATCATCTTTACAAGCCCAAAAAGGGTCTTTTCGTAGTTGATGATTTTGTCCTCTTCAAGCTTTTGTTTCTCTTCAATCTTGAGTTCTACAAGCTTTTCAAGGTTATGTTTGTACTCTTCATTCTCTTTTTTTTGTGTCACTTTGAGAGAGATTTTATAAAGTGCTTCAGAAAACTGCATATGGTTGATGGGTTTGATAACATAAGCATCGCATCCAAGTCGAATCGCCTCTATGAAGTACTCGCTCTCGGTATATGCGGAGATGATGATAACTTCTTGAAGCGGCTCTGCCTCTTTTATCTTTTTTATCATCTCTATGCCATTTAGTTTTGGCATCAAAATATCCGTGATAACGATATCGGCTCTCTTTTGCCAGTACGCCTCAAGCCCCGATGCACCGTCATTCGCCACACGCACATCTGTATAGAGTTTTTGGAGATATTTTGTCGTCTCTTCACGTACAATTGCATCATCCTCAACATATAAAATAGATATATTTTTTGCAAGCTCGACTATTTTTCTACTAAGAGAGGTGTGCATAACAGTTCCCGTTTTTAAAATGGGATTTATTGTATTGTGATTCTCTTTAAACTATAGCAATAAGCCTTAAGTTTTATTTATTTGGTATAATAATCACTAGATTTTTTAAAGGAAAAAATATGAGAGACAGACTAGGAAAATATGTAAGCAGTATCAATACACTTAAAGTCGAAGAGAGAGCGCTTTACTACAATACACTTATTTTGGCGGAAGAGGGTGCTGGAAAGACAAATTTGGCATGCCGTATAAGAAACTACGTCATTGACAGCAATGTTGCCACTTTGTATCTCGACTTTTCCAACTCAGATGAGCATAACATAGAGTTACGCTACAAAGATGAGCATTTTAACTATATAAAATTTGATGAGAGCGATGCGTTTCAAGATGAGTTTAATGCCCTTGTAGAGGCAAAAAAACATATCTATATGGCAGTTGACCCAGCTTTTTTCTCTAACAAAAAAGATATCACGAGTAAATTAACTCTTACACTCCAGCATAAAGGGTTGTTGGCGAATTACTACTATTTTTTCCATGATATTGAAAATTTGAACGGTTTTTATACAAGATTTGAAGACTTTTTGCTCTACATGCTTAACTTTTTAAATCTCAAAAAATATGGACTAACTTTCTTAACGCAGCCACACTCTACTTTTGAAAGCCCACAAATCAAGCTTCTTTTTACATTTTTGTATGTTGGAAAATGCTCAAACTTAGAGTATTTTAACACGGCAAGTCTCAAAAAGATGCCAAAAAACCGCTTCTTTTATCAGTACAGAACAAACTACCAAACGCTTTTGTTCAACGATATCAAAAGCAATGTTGTTGAGATTGACGAATATACATTTGACGTATAACGATGCAAAGAGTTTTTGATGAGGTAGCATCTTTAGATAAAAGGTGTTATGAGGAGTTTTTTTTAAGCGAAGATATCTTGATGGAGCATGCCGCAAGTGGCATGGCTGGGTATATTTGTAACAATTTTAAAAAAGATGCAAAAATCATCATCGTGTGTGGCAGCGGCAACAACGGAGCTGATGGCATGGCACTTGGAAGACTTTTGCATGGTCTATTTGATGTCTCACTCCTTATCCTCAAAAAACCCTCATCGCCCATGGCACTCCTGCAGCAAAAAAGAGCAAAAAGTGTGGGCGTCAAAGAGATAGAAAAACTTGATACTTGTGATGTTTTGGTCGATGCCATTGTGGGAACGGGCTTTAGCGGCTCGTTTAGCACAGAGATACAAAACACATTAGAGCAGATGAATGCGCTTGAAGCCTTTAAAATAGCGTGTGATGTGCCATCTGGCTACCTTTTTTGTGCCGATGTCACGCTCACGATGGGTGCATTAAAGAGAAGAATGTTTTTAGACAGCGCAAAAGAGTTTGTAGGCGAGATAAAAGTTCTTGACTTGGGTGTTAGTCGAGATATTTATGAGAAAGAGAGCAACTGGCATTTGCTGGATTTTGAAGATTTGAAGCTTCCACACAGAACAAAAAAGGACTCTCATAAAGGGAGTTACGGACATTTGGCACTGGCACTTGGTGAGAAGAGCGGTGCTAGTATCATGAGTGCGTCATCGGCTTTACGGTTTGGTTCAGGGCTTGTAACATTGGTCGGATATGAAGCGTTGCAACTCCCGCATCAACTTATGTACTCCCATGAAATTCCTGCAAACACAACCGCTCTAGCCCTTGGAATGGGACTTGGAGCGGAATTTAGCCAGATAGAGCTGGATACATTTTTGGACAACTCCCTGCCGCTTATCGCTGATGCAGATATCTTCTCCATGCCAAAAATCTTGGAGATTTTAGAGCGAGAGAGCGTTGTTTTAACGCCTCATGCAAAGGAGTTTGTTTCGCTTTTAAAGATAACAAATGTGGCTGACATCACCACCGAAGAACTGCAAAAAAACCGCTTCAAATACGCCGAGGATTTTTGCAAAACCTACCCAAATGTCACACTGCTCTTAAAAGGTGCAAACGTTATCATCGCTCATAATGAGAAGTTTTACATCAACCCGCACGGAACGCCAGCCCTCGCCAAAGGCGGCAGTGGAGATGTTTTAAGCGGTCTTATCGGCGCACTTTTAGCACAAGGACGCACCCCGCTAGAAGCCGCAATCAACGGTTCATTAACACACGCTAAACTTGCACTTAGTTACAAAGGCGCAGATTTTTCGCTTACGCCTGATGATTTGATAGATGAAATAGGTAAATTATAGGAGATAAAATGAAAGAGACACTAAAAATCGGAAAATATGAGTTAAACAGTCGCCTTATCGTTGGGAGTGGGAAGTATGTAGATTTTCAAACGACCAAAGAGGCGACACTTGCTAGTGGGAGTGAGCTTATCACAGTTGCGGTGCGCCGCCTCAACATCACAGACCCTAGCAAAGAGAATTTGCGTGATACATTTGCAGGTACAAATGTGAAGTTTTTGCCAAATTCGGCAGGATGTACAACGGCAGAGGAGGCGATAACTACTTTTAGACTTACCCGTGAAGCAACTGGCATAGACCTTATCAAGCTTGAGGTTATCGGAGATACGCAAAAGACGCTTTATCCTGATGTGCTAGAGACCATCAAAGCGTGTCAGATACTCGCAAAAGAGGGCTTTACTATCATGGCATATACCTCGGATGACCCTATCATGGCAAAACGCCTTGAAGATGCGGGGGCGCATGCCATCATGCCTCTTGCAGCCCCTATCGGAAGCGGTTTGGGGATACAAAATCCTTACAATATCGTCTTTATCCGTGAGGCGGTAAGTGTTCCTGTTATCGTGGATGCGGGCATAGGATGTGCGAGTGATGCGGCGTATGCGATGGAGCTTGGAGCAGAGGGCGTACTTACAAACACTGCCATCGCTGGGGCGCAAAATCCTATCATGATGGCTGAGGCGATGAAGCATGCAGTTATCGCAGGACGCATGAGCTACCTTTCAGGACGCATCGCAAAAAGACCTTACGCAACTGCTTCAAGCCCAGTGAACGGGCTTATACAGTTTTAAAAACCAATCGGAAATGGGGCTTTAGCCCCGTTTGCCAACGAACGACATAGTGAGGCTAAAGCCTCACTTCCGAAAAAAAGTGCAACTTGGTTAAAAGCTAGCACAGTATCTATCTCTGCCGCTCTCTTTTGCACGGTAGAGCTGCTCGTCAGCTTCTTTTAGCAGCTCCTCTTTAGTGAGGTTGCTCTCTTTTTCTTTAAAAGCCACACCTACACTGATGGTAACGATGTTTGAGGCTAGAGAGTGTTTGTGTTCAAGTTTTAGCTCTCTTATGGCTTCAACTAAAGAGTTTGCCATCTTTTTAGCTCCCTCTTTTTCGCAATTTTTGAGTACAACCACAAACTCTTCTCCGCCATATCTTGCTATAACATCAGTTGGGCGTTTCATACTTTTCTTAAGAGTGCGTGCGACTTTTGTAAGTGCCACATCCCCCTGCCAATGCCCATAATTGTCATTATAAGGCTTAAAATAGTCTATGTCTATCATGATAACAGATAAAGTGCCGTCCTCCCTTTGTACCTCTTTGTATGTTTTTTCATACGCCTCTTCAAAAAACCTTCTGTTAGAGATACCTGTAAGACTGTCGCACATAGAAAGCTCTTCAAGTTTGGAACTTTTGAGTTTTAGCTCAATGTGATTTTTTACCCTTATTTTTATGATTGCAGGATGAAAAGGTTTTTTGATGTAGTCGATAGCTCCGAGATTTAGTCCGTACTCCTCATCATCAGCACTTGTTTTTGCACTGACAAAAATGATGGGGATATCCTTTGTGTTTGAGGAGGATTTTAGTTCTCTGCAAACATCATATCCATTCATATGAGGCATCTCAATATCAAGCAAAATAAGGTCAGGCTTCTCTTTTCCACGGGCAAGTTCCAGTGCTTTTTTACCATTATTTGCCACTTTTACTTTGTAGTTTTCTTTGAGCAAATCCGAAAGTATGGCTATATTTGCCGCCATATCATCAACTACTAAAATAGTTGGTATATAGTTTTCTTCTGTCATATTTCCCACTTTGTCATTATGTCGTATGCGCTGTCATAGTCGTAGTTGTCCATGGCACTCATCCACTCTTCAAGCTCATGTTTGTTGACTTTTGGTTTGAGTAGCTTGAAGAGAAGTTGTTGGTTTTGCAACTCTACCATCGTTCCGTTTCGAATATCTTCTGCAATTTTAACAAAAATTGTTTTCAAATCTCTTCCTTGCGTCTCTACATCTTTGGGAGTGTTGGCAACAAGATAGCTCTCTATCTCTTTTTCAAGCTCCACCATAGCCAGCTTTAAATGCTCTATATCCTCTTGCCCTACATCTTGATGCTCTTTAAGAGTAGCATCTATATGTGTACTAAGAGACGCAAGCTCTTTTGCGCCAATGTTTCCGCTTACTCCTTTTAGTGAATGAACCAGTGCTTTTGCGGTGTCATCTTTTTGCTCCAAAAGCTTTGGCAACTCTGCAAATTCACCACGAAGCTCTTCCAAAAACTTTGAGACTATTTTATAGTAGAGCGCACTGTTCGCACCTATCATGTAAATAGCATACGACGTATCTAAAACACTGTTTTCATTTTCCGACACGCTATTTTGTTTCATTTCAAATGCCGCATCAAAATACTTTGCGATAGTAGCGAGCATCATGTCACTGTTGATTGGTTTTGAGAGATGTTCGTTCATTCCAGCTTGAAGCACTTTTGCTTTATCCTCAATCATCGCAGCAGCAGTAAGAGCAATGATTGGAATCTTTTTGTTGTGTTCACGGATGATTTTTGTCGCCTCATAGCCGCTCATTATAGGCATTTGAAGATCCATTAGGATGATGTCGTAGTACTCTGGCTTTGTCAAAAATATCTCCACCGCCTCTTTTCCGTTGTTTGCTATCTCTGGAGTTATCTTTATTTTTTTGAGTATCTCTGTAACTATTTCTTGATTGATTTCATAGTCCTCGACAAGTAAAAGCTTGACATGACTCAAATCTGGATACGCATGTACCGTCTCTGCAGTCTGCTCTTGCGCCATCTCTATTTTCTCCCAAGAGACCACGCCGACATCAATGTCAAAGTAAAATTCAGAACCGACACCCTCACTGCTTTTTACTTGAAGCTCCCCGCCCATCGCACGGACAAGCCCAGCAGAGATAGAGAGTCCCAACCCAGTGCCGCCGTACTTTCTAGTGATAGAGCTGTCTGCTTGTGAAAATGGCTGGAAGAGTTTTGTTATCTGCTCTTTGCTCATCCCGATACCGCTGTCACTTACGCATATATGTAGCGTTGCCTCCTTTTCACCTCTTCTAGTAACACTAAACTCAATCTTTATAATTCCCTCTTTTGTAAATTTAAGCGCATTGCCTACAAGATTGATAAGTACTTGCGTGATTCTAAGCTCATCGGCAACGATGATGCTAGGCAGGTTTTGTGTGAGTTCGCACCCTATACCAATCCCCTTTTCGATGGCTTTTTGTTTAAACATCATCTTGAGCTTGCTAAGAATGTTGCCAAGTTCAAACTCTTTATGTTCAATCTCCATTTTTGAAGCCTCTATCTTAGAAAAATCTAAAATATCGTTAATAATGTCAAGCAGTATCTTTGAAGAGCTAACAATTTTTTGCAGATAATTTCTCTGCCGTGCATCAACATCAGTGCCAAGTAAAATTTCGCTAAAACCAAGTATGGCATTCATTGGAGTTCGTATCTCATGGCTCATATTTGCCAAAAAGATGCTCTTTGAACTGTTGGCACGTTCAGCTTCCTCTTTTGCCTCTTTTAGGGATTCTTTTGCCCTTATATCCTCAGTTACCTCTCTTTGCACGCCAAAATGCCCTGTAATATGCCCCTCTTTGTCATACAGACAGATATAATCCCCATCAATTATCATCGATGTACCATCAAGCTTTCGCTCGTTGGTGTTGACATGAAGCGTACCTTTGTCAAAAAATTCTCTCCAAACTTCACGCCCTTCTTGTAGGTTATGCGCAAAAAAATCTGTTGGAGTAAAGCCCAAAAACTCCTCTTCACTTGCCCCATACTGCCCAAGCATCGCTTCATTTATCTTTGTGATGCGCTGATGCGCAAAGATATAATCAAGTGCTTTTTCTTTATCGACAGAGTCATTCCACTCCACAGGTTCATCAAGCATCATAAAGAAAAAGCCATGCATCGACTGGCGGAAAAAGAGTTCAAGAAGCTGCTCACGGTTTTTAAGCTCCTCTTGCGCATCTCTGAGTTCTGTTATATCACGCCCTATGCCAAGCACCCCGACAATCTCGCCGTTGGCATCTCTCACCGCTATTTTGCTTGTCTGGAGATACTCTTTATGACCATCGGAAAAAGTAATCTCTTCATAGTTTATTAGTGGCACATCTGATGCCATAACATTTTTATCATGCATTCTAAAAAAATCTGCAAGCTCTTTAGAGACAAAATCATAATCGTTTTTGCCCACAATCTCCTCTTTAGAAGCTCCGAAGAAATCCTCAAATCGCTTGTTGCAAGTGATGTAAACTCCATCTTTGTCTTTCATCCAAACCAAATCAGGGATAGATTGCAAAAGAGAGCTAAGCTGATTATTTGTTTGCACAAGCTCCTCTTCTTTGTGTACAAACTCGCTTGTATCGTGAAACACAACGATAGCACCGCCGTTTTGTGTTGATGCCACGGTCAAATCAACTGGAAAAAATGAGCCGTCTTTTCGTATAAACCACTCTTTTTCTTCTCTTGTTTTGCCATCTCTTTGGGTTTTGTAGATAGGACACTCTGCTACAGGATACGCTCCTTCATGGTACTTGTGGTGGTGAAAAAGAAGATGCTGGTCTTTTCGCAACACTTCATCTTCACTATATCCCAAGAGCGTAAGTGCTTTTTGGTTGATCCATATACAACTTCCAGTTTTATCGACACCATAGACACCATCCCCGATGTTGGAAAGAAGTGACGTGATAAAGTTTTTTCTTCTTCTCTCTCGCAAATGGTAAAGAATCCCAAGTGTAAGAAGCAGTGCAAGGGCAAGAAGATGAGGTGTGTATTGCTCAATGATATCAAGATAGGTAAATTGCGGTGCTTTGTCAAAAGGTGGAAGTCTTAGTGTGCGGGACAGCTCTTCTACACGAAGATAGTCCGCAGGTAAGCAGTAGCCGTTAATACCGCCATCTCTTAGTTTTTGTGTGGGCTCAAGAGAGAGAAGTGCCGCCGTAAACTCTTTGGCAGTTTGTTTTGATACGTGTGACATTATCAAAACAGGCCACTCAGGATAAAAATGAGTAGAGACCACATAAGGGTGCGTACTTTTTTGTTTGTTCAAGATGCGAAGTTCATTTTTTTGTATCAAACCGCCATCAAGCATCTCCTCATAAATACCATCACGGATAAATGCCGCATCAGCCTCGCCAGACAAAACCGCTTCCACACTTTTTTGGTGCGAACCACCAACCTCAATGATTGTGGACTCTTTGGAGATATCCACACCGCTTAGGTAAATCTCATACGCTTGCGCTCTGTATCCACCCATGTGCGTTTTGCTAGGCGTTGCGATTTTTTTGCCTCTCAAATCCTGAAGCTTTTTAATGCTGCTTTGATTTTTGACGACGATTACCCCCGCTAGCGCATCCGTAGCCACTCCTTTGTTGTACCCCTCAAGAGTTGCAACCGCACCATTAAGATGGTATCTTTGTCTGATTTGTAAAAAATGTGTTGGATTGGTAGTAATGATATCTAGCTCTCCACGAGCTATCTTTGCATTCATCTCCTCTTGCGTTAAAAGCTCCAAAACAACAGATGTGCCGAGCCTTTCGCTCAGTGCTTGGGTTAAAGGCTCATACTGCTTGCGTGTCTGTTCCACACCTTTGTAGGCAAATACACCAAAATGGATGCTCTCTTGTGCAATAACAAGAGAAGAGAGAAGAAAAAAGAGGATAAATTTTTTCATAATCAAAACTTTACAATGATATTGTTGTATGTTATAGCTACTAACTTTAAATATATGTTAAATTTCAATTTTTTTCGATAAATGCGTCATCGAAGAGCCTCTCTGTCGAGTTCACCGCTTTTAAGTTTTACAAGATACATATCAAGCTCCCTTTTTACATCACCGCTTAATATATAAAGCCCTAAGATGTTTGGCAGTGCCATAGTTAAAAAGAGCATAAAACTAAAATCCACAAGCACGGCTGTTTCTGTGATAGTCGCTATGACGATAAGCACCAGATAAGAGACCTTATAGACCATAGAATATTTTGTGCCAAACAGATAAACCCACGCTCTCTCGCCATAGTAAGACCATGCAACGAGCGTAGAAAACGCAAATAGCGTGATGCTTATGGATAAGACAGCAGGAAACCAAGAGACAACTGTTCCATAAGCCGCACTCGTAAGCGCAGCACCCTGTTTCGCCTCTATTAGTGACATATAAGCACCATCATGTGCATAAACCCCAGTGATAACAATAACAAGAGCCGTCATGGTACAAATCATAACCGTATCGATGAAAGGCTCATAAAGTGCTACAAATCCTTGACGCACTGCATATTTTGTTTTTACAGGCGCATGTGCAACAGGCGAAGAACCGATTCCCGCCTCACTTGAGAAAACCGCTCTTTGAAACCCCTGCACAATAGCACCCGCCATACCGCCATAAATGGCACTTGTAGAGAACGCTTCATGAAATATGATAGCGATTGCATCGTCAAGTTTTTCAAAGTGGTACGCAAGTATCCATAGCGAAGAGCCTATATAGATGATAGCCATAATAGGAACAAGAAACCCAGTAAGCTTTGCTATTCTTGTAACACCGCCTATGATAACAAAACCTACAAAAAGCGCAACAATGAGACCAAAAACAATTGGAAAATCTTTAAAAAAAGTTACCTCTTGTGCAACTGCCCCAAGTGCTTGAGAAGTCTGAAATATATTGCCCCCGCCGATAGCTCCGCCAATCATAAAAAGTGCAAATATAACAGCAAGCACTTTGCCAAATTTAGCATACCCTTTTTGCGCCAAGCCACGAGAGAGGTACTCCATCGCCCCGCCCATCACAGTTCCATCTTTTAAAAAAACTCTATGTTGCAACGAGAGCGTTACCTCTGTAAACTTCAAACTCATGCCTAAAAAACCCGCAACTATCATCCAAAAAGTCGCCCCTGGACCTCCAAGCGAGACGGCAAGCGCAACCCCAGCGATATTTCCAAGCCCGACCGTCGCACTCAGCGCAGTAGAAAGTGCGCCAAATGGCGAAATCTCCCCAACATCATCAGCCGTACGGTATCTGCCTCGTATGATGTCAAAAGAGTGCTTGAACATTCTAAGATTGACAAACCTTGTTAAAAAAGTAAGATAAATCCCGCCAACGATAAGCCAAGCGACCAAAAATGGCACTTTAGCACCATCAATAGTGCCAAAAAAAATGTCAAAAAAGAGAACCGCCTCCAAAAAAGAGTTGATACTGCTAAAAAAATCACTCAAAATAAAACCCCTTTCACCAGCAAAATGTTATTGTAACAAACTATTCTTAATCTTTTTTACGTACTTTAAAAATAAAGTTTAAAAAATCCACAAAACACTATTGACATTTTAATTTTAATTAACTATAATTTCGCCTCATTAATCAGCTGAAAGGTTGTTTTAATGCGTACGTCGGGGTGTAGCTCAGTATGGTTAGAGTACCTGGTTTGGGACCAGGGGGCCGAAGGTTCGAGTCCTTTCACCCCGACCACTTTTATATTTTTAAGACATGGTGGAATTAGCTCAGTTGGTTAGAGCATTGGTTTGTGGTGCCGAGGGTCACGGGTTCGAGCCCCGTATTCCACCCCATAGATAAAAAAATATAAAAAAACTTAAAAACAATAAATTTTGTAGCGTCCGTAGCTCAATGGATAGAGTTTCGGACTTCGGATCCGACGGTTATAGGTTCGAGTCCTATCGGGCGCACCATTTTTTATAATGCATGCGTCCTTAGCTCAGCTGGATAGAGCAATGCCCTTCTAAGGCATCGGTCACACGTTCGAATCGTGTAGGGCGTACCACTTTTATATTGTTAAAAAAACCATGTGCGGATGTGGTGAAATGGCAGACACGCTAGACTTAGGATCTAGTGCCGTAAGGTGTGGAGGTTCAAGTCCTCTCATCCGCACCATTGCCTAAAATAGGCACTTCTCAAGAATCTTCCAAAAATATTTTTTCTTCTTAAAATTAACTAGGGTACACATTAGGGTACACATTAAAAATGCCAATTCAAACTTCAAAACTTCTGATTTTTTAAGGAAGTCGTTATTAGATTAAATTTTAGAGAGAAGTTTATTTAGATAAAGAACAATTGTCTGCTCGTTTAGTGCGAGGTATTCATCAATTGTAAGCGAGATAGCCTCTTTTATATCAAATTCACTTTTTGTGACTAAAAACAAATCTTTGTCAAGTTCGTCTATTTTATGTACTATGATATCCCAAACCTCTTCGGCACTAATACCAAAATAGCCATGTGCTATAACATTTCTAAAATTGACTATTTTACGAAAATAAGATGGAGAAGAGTTTGCAAAAGTTTCATTTTGCAAAAGGTTGTTAAGCGATTCGCCTATTATCTCAAAAGCTCTCATGGTTGCATCCCAATGAAGTGAACTTGCTTGCAATTCATGGGCATCTTTAAAAGAAGCCGTATAGAGTTTTATCTTATGTATAGCAATGAAAGCATCAACTATAAAAAGCTCAAAATCCCTAGAGACTTCTTTAGGCATAGAGTATCTCTTTTGCGATTTTTTGTTTGTAGAACTCTCTAAAGCTATCAAAATAGCCAATATCTACAGGGGTTTTAAAATGATTTTGCAGATATTCTCTTAGTTCTTCACGAATAAAAAAATCTTTTTTGGTTGTTGATATAGCCAAATCAATATCACTTTTCTCATCTGCTTCATCTTTGGCATAGCTACCAAATAAACCTATTTCTGTAACGGAGTATTTTTGCTGTAACTCATCTTTATGCTCTTTTAAAAAGCTTAAAATATACTCTTTTGTCATGGCATACACTACTTTTTTAAACTTTTGATATTATAGCAAATTTAAGTCATGAGATATAAATCTACAAAATGCTTAGGTTTTATCTAAATCAACGCCGTTCGATTTTACCAGTTGGAGTCATAATATTAGCCCCTACAGACCAACCGTCTTGAAGCTCTTTTTTTCTTTTTGCTTTACATAGCTTCTTTGTATCTTCTTGCTCTAGTTCAGTTCGTTTTATATAATTACCTAAAGCTTGAGGAGTGCCAACGCCGATACACTCTATAATCTTTTTTTTACTAAGACCAAGAGCATTAAATCTTTTAATTTTTGCTCTATGCTTGTCAAATATGGATTTAACCTTTTGACCACTTTTTCTACCTAGCTTAGTGCCTCTTTTCTCACGAGTTTGCTTCGCTATATCAGTTCTTTGTTTCGTGTATGATTTTTCTATTTCTATTATTTTATAAAATAGGGTATTTATTTTGTATTCGTCTGGGTCTAAAATATAATCATCTTTGATTATATGTAATGTAGAACTTTTATTTCCATTAATGACAAACAATCTTTTTAATATCAAAAAGCTAGAGTGACCAAGTATCTCTAAGCTATCAACTACAATCAAATTTCCAGTAACTAATTTAGAAATAGCGGCATCTAGCATTCTGTCTTTTTTACTCTGTGTGGCATCTTGTGGAAGTTGGACTATTTTATCAAAGGTAATGCCTTGGTAAAAATAAACATTGCAGATTTTATCTATCTGCTCTTGTTCTAGTTGTGTTATAAGTGTATTCA
>JAOTSA010000036.1 GCA_030247515.1 Sulfurimonas sp.
AGGTATGAGAAGACTAGATGCTACTACACTTGTTCACTCTAAGAGTGTTGAGGCTATGGCAAATATTTTAGTTGAAAAAGGTTATATTGAGAGCTGTAACGTTGTTGAAGATGGCGTTAAAAAAACTATCAATGTTGTATTGAAGTATGGTGACAATGGTAAAAGTGTCATTAATGAAATGAAGAGAATCTCAAAACCTGGTCGTCGTGTTTACAAAGGCAAGGAAGAGATTAAACGTTTCAAAAATGGTTACGGAACTATTATTGTAAGTACATCACATGGCATTCTACCAAACGACAAAGCATATGCAATTGGCGTTGGTGGTGAAGTTATGTGTACAGTTTGGTAAGGAGATAACATGTCAAGAATAGGTAAATTACCTGTACAGTTTGCTGCAGATATCAATGTAAGTGCAAATGGAAATGTTATAACTTTTGCTAAAGGCAACAATAGTGTTGATTTAGATACAAAAGGAAATGTTGCTTTCAATATTGATGGAAACGTTGTAACTTTTGCTACTCTTTCAGACTCACGTACTCATAGAGCGTTTTGGGGAACATACCGTGCATTGGCATCTAACATTGTAACTGGTTTAACAACTGGATATGCAAAAGCTTTAGAGATTAATGGTGTTGGTTACCGTGCCGCAGTTAATGGCAGAGTACTCAATCTTCAACTCGGCTTCTCACATGATATCAACTATGAATTACCAGAAGGTATTGAAGCAGTAGTTGAGAAGAATGTAATTACTCTTAGAAGTCATGACAAGCAATCGCTTGGTCAAGTTGCTGCTGAGATTAGATCATTCCGCCCACCAGAGCCTTACAAAGGTAAAGGTGTAAAATATGTTGAAGAGACTATCGCGCGTAAAGCCGGTAAAACTTCTAAAAAATAGGAAAGGGGTATAGATGAAAGCAAAAGTATTAAAAAGCAAAATCGCTAATCGCCTAAAGCGTAAGCGCCGTATTCGTGCAAAAATATCTGGTTGTGCTTCACTTCCTCGTGTTTCTGTGTTTCGTTCAAATCGTTATTTGAGTGTTCAAGCTATTGATGATGCAGCTTCTGTAACATTGGCATCTTTAAACTCAAAAGCAATAGGTCATAGTGCAAATAAAGATGGAGCTGTTGCTTTAGGTGCTGCATTTGCTGCAAAACTTAAAGAAATTGGTCTCACAGAGATTGTATTTGACCGTAACGGTTACCAATACCACGGTGTTATCGCTGCATTTGGTGACGCTCTTCGTGCAAACGAAATTAAGTTCTAGGGGCTATTATGTTAGAA
Source organism: Sulfurimonas sp. (assembly GCA_030247515.1). Lineage (GTDB taxonomy): Bacteria > Campylobacterota > Campylobacteria > Campylobacterales > Sulfurimonadaceae > Sulfurimonas. The sequence goes on from JAOTSA010000036.1 coordinate 1,283, forward strand.
ATCAATAGAGAAGATTTTGAAGAATCAATTGTTAATATAGGCCGTGTTACAAAAGTTGTAAAGGGTGGACGTCGTTTCCGCTTTACAGCACTTGTGGTTGTAGGTGATAAAAAAGGTACTATCGGTTTTGGTGCTGGAAAAGCAAAAGAAGTTCCAGATGCTATCAAAAAAGCAGTCGATAATGCGTTTAAAAACTTAAGCAAAGTAAGTATCAAAGGTACTACAATTGCACATGATGTTGAACATAAATATAATGCAAGTCGTGTTATTTTGAAACCAGCATCAGAGGGTACAGGGGTAATTGCAGGTGGTGCAACTCGTCCTGTTCTTGAACTTGCAGGTATCAAAGATGTACTTACAAAGTCGATCGGTTCAAACAATCCAGGTACACTAGTGCGCGCTACAGTTGAAGCACTAGGTCGCTTAAAAGGATAGAAAATGGGTATTGAAAATTTAACACCTGCTGAGGGTTCTACTTCAGGACGTAAAAGAGTTGGACGTGGATGTGGTTCAGGAATGGGCAAGACTTCTACACGTGGTGGAAAAGGTCAAACTGCAAGAAGTGGTAGTTCGAGAAAGAGAAACTTCGAGGGTGGACAAACTCCACTTGCTAGAAGATTACCTAAAATCGGATTTACTTCTCGTGTTGTAAAGCCGTATGTTATCAATGTAGATAAGATTAAAGCAGTTGCAGAGTTGGCTGAGATAACAATGGAGAGTATCCGTGGTATTCATAAAATGGTTGCATCTGTAACAAAAGTTAAGTTAGTTGGTGCATCTGCTAAAGATTTGGCATCAAAAATTAAAGACGACAACGTTACTGCAACAGGTAAATAGTCGTGAATAAAAATCTAGTAAATAAGATATTTATTACTATCGGGTTTTTATTTATTTATCGCTTGCTGGCATACGTGCCAGTACCAGGCGTTGATGCCGCTGTTATAGCTTCTTTCTTCGATTCACACCAATCAGATGCACTAGGTTTATTCAATATGTTTAGCGGTAACGCTGTAGAGAGAATGTCTATTATTGCTCTTGGTATTATGCCTTACATCACTGCTTCAATCATTATGGAACTTCTTGCTGCAACTTTTACAAATCTAGGACAGATGAAAAAAGAACGTGATGGCATGGTTAAATATATGCAGATTATCCGTTACGCAACGATTGTGATCACTATCATTCAAGCAATTGGTATAAGTGTGGGACTTCAAAGTTTAACTGGACCAAATGGAAATAGTGCTATTTTGGTTGATCATAACACATTTATTATGGTTTCAGCAGTTTCAATGTTGGCAGGAACAATGCTTCTAATGTGGATTGGTGAACAAATCACGCAAAGCGGTATTGGAAACGGTATTTCATTGATCATTTTTGCTGGAATTGTATCTGCAATCCCAAGTGCAATTGGTCAAACAATTACAATGGTAAACACAGGTGCAATGAGCTTTTTAACGGTACTTGCGATTCTTGCTCTTATTTTTGGAACAATTGCGGTTATCATCTATGTTGAACTTGGAGAGCGTCGTATTCCTGTAACATATGCGAAAAAAGTTATTATTCAGAACCAAAACAAGAGAGTTATGAACTACATACCTATCAAAGTAAACTTGGCGGGTGTAATCCCTGTTATTTTTGCAAGTGCGATATTGATGTTCCCGATGACTGTTTTATCAAGTAGTACGAATCCGACTGTTTTGGCGATAGCAGATTATCTCAACCCAAATAGTTACTTCTTTAACTTTTTAACATTTGTGTTTGTTGTTTTCTTTGCATTTTTCTATGCGTCGATTACTTTCAACTCAAAAGATATTTCTGAAAATCTAAAAAAACAGGGTGGTTTTATACCAGGTATTAGAACTGGAAATGCTACAGCTGAATTTTTAAATACAACGGCGAGCAATCTGACATTTACAGGGGCTTTGTACCTTGGTCTTGTTGCTACGCTTCCTTTCATGATTATCAAAGGGATGGGAGTTCCATTCTTCTTTGGCGGTACTGCAGTTCTTATCGTTGTGCAAGTTGCACTTGATACAATGAGAAAAATAGAAGCTCAAATTTACATGAGTAAATATGAGACGCTAAGTGCGGTTGGTCTCTAGCCAATGGCGATTGCGCTAAGACAACCAAAAGAGATTGAAAAACTTCGTGCTGCCAACAAAATTGTAGGCAGTACGCTGGAACTTCTTCGTCAAAAGACAAAAGCTGGAGTCTCTTTAAAAGAACTTGATACAATGGCAGAGGAGTATATCCACTCTCAAGGTGCAAGACCATCTTTTAAGGGTCTTTACGGTTTTCCAAATTCCCTCTGTACCTCACTCAATCAAGTTATTATCCATGGAATACCAACAGAGTATAAGCTTCAAGAAGGCGATATTATTGGTTATGATATTGGTGTGGAACTTGATGGATGGTTCGGTGATGCAGCGATTACAGTTCCTGTGGGAGTAGTAAGTGCTAAAGATAATGAACTAATCGCATGTGCAAAAGATACTCTTTATGAGGCTATTGCAGCGATTAAAGTTGGAATGAGATTTAAAGAGCTTTCTCAGATTTTGGAAAATTCTATTGTATCAAGAGGTTTTGTGCCGCTTCATAGCTTTTGTGGGCATGGAATCGGCAGAAAGCCGCATGAAGAGCCAGAGATACCAAATTATCTTGAGGGTAAAGACGCAAAAGGCGGGCAAAAGATAAAAAACGGAATGGTTTTTTGTATTGAGCCGATGATATGTCAAAAAGATTCAAAACCGCTAATTTTAGAGAACAAGTGGGATGTTGTTAGTGCCGATGGTTTACGCGGCTCACACTACGAGCATACTGTTGCAATTGTCAATGGTAAAGCTGAAATTTTATCTCTGGCTTGAGAAAAAAAGGATTAAAATGGCTAAATCAGATGTTATCGAAGTTGATGGCAAGATTATAGAGGCTTTGCCAAATGCAACATTTCGTGTAGAATTAGAAAATGGACATATTATTTTATGTCATATCGCAGGAAAGATGCGTATGCACTATATAAAGATATTACCAGGTGATAAAGTAAAACTTGAGTTAACACCATACTCACTTGATAAAGGTCGTATCACTTACAGATACAAATAAAAAGAGGTTATATCCTCTTTTTACATACTCTAAAATGTTTGAGTGTTTCTAAACTCAGATATTTCCGTCTCAACCATCTCATTAATCATAATTCTAAAAAGATCAGAAATCATGTTTGGGGAGACATCTGCTTGGATAGCGGCATGACGAACTTTTTGTAAGATATATTCTACTCTCTCCTCTGCTTTTACCTCTTCAATACTGTTTTTAAATAATGCAGCTTGACGCACTAAATGGCTTCTTTGCGAGATAAGCGTAACAATCATATCATCAATTTTATCTATCTCGCTTCTTACCTCTTCAAGGGAAGCGCATTTTTTAACTTCTGCCATAGTAATTCTCTCCATATATTTAGTGGGGTATAGTAACAAAAAAGAGACAATGATTTCAATTTGGTTTAATTGTTTTTTTTATCTCTTTTGGCAAATGTGCAAATGGGAGCGTTTTTATGCAATCTGTAATCCCATCTTCAAAAACTATCACATCAACTGTCATTTTTGCAGGATAAAAGCGTACCACTTTGTAAGTACTTTTTTGTACAGTAAAAGAGATATTCATTGCACTTAAATCAATACTTTTTTTCTCTTTCGCCATATTTTATCCTTATCTCTTAAGGTATATGCCTGTATCTTTAACTTCTATGTCTCCGCTCTCTTGAAGTGCCGTAAGTGAGCGTTTAAACTCTTTTTTACTAAGACCAAAAACATCTTTAAGAAGTTGGGCATCACTTTTGTAATTGTACGGCATGCTTGCTCCACTTTTTTTTAAAAGCGAGAGAACTTTTTCGACAGAGGCATCTTTTTTCTTCGCTCCGCTTGCTTGGAGTGTTAAATCTATGCAACCGTCTTTTCTAACAGTTTTAACAAAAGCTATTTTGTGACTTCCAATCTCTATCTTTTCAAATATTTCATTATGATAAATTAAACCTTCATATCTATCTTCTACTATACATTTAAAACCAAGAGGAGTTTTTGCGATGATAAGAATTTTAACCTCCTTATGTGCAGAGAGTCCTTTTGGTCTTTTGTCAAAAAAGTTACCAAGCTTCTCTGTTCCAACAAGTCGATGGGTTTTTTCATCATAGACTACTTTAAGAAATCTTTTTTCGCCAACTTGAAAAGGTGTTTTTTGAAACATATTTGGAACAAATAGATCTTTTGCAAGTCCCCAATTCACAAACGCCCCAAAAGGTGCAACATCGACAACTTCAAAAAGAGCAAATTCATCAAGCATAGCTTTTGGTTTAAGCGTTGTAGCAATAAGCCTGTCTTCTGAATCGGTATATAAAAATACCTCCAAAAGTGCGTCATCATGCATCTCATCTGTTACATAAGCTTGCGGTAAAAGTACATCTTTTTCGTCGAATGATTCTAAAAATATGCCGTGAGGAGTGTGCCTGTCAACTCGTAGGCAGTTGATGAGTCCGAGTTCCAAATGTTGGTTTTGTTGCATAATAGTCCCTCATTTACGTGATTTGGAATTATAGCGATATAAGCACAAAAAGCTAAATTAAAAACTATATTCCTTGTTCGTGATCACACAAACTCAAATATATATGTCATTTTGCAATATTTTTTAAATCAAAAATCAAAAAATAGTACTATTATCAAAATTCAAATATTAAGAGAAGAAGCTTATTATGATCTTAGGAAAATGCCCGTATTGTGATGATGGCAATATTGAAGTAAGAGATAAAGAGATTCAAGGTAAAAAAGTTAAGCTTTATGCATGCACTAATGCACATTGGAAAACAGAAGATGGTGAACTCTTTGAGTTAAGGGATGATGCAACTTGTGGCTTTCGAATCTGGCAAAATACACTTTCTCGTTATGGAAAGTGGCTCTCCTATGGAGAAATAAGAGAGCTTTTAGAAAATCAAACGCTTGAAATAGAGTTTCTAAGCAAAAAATATGGCAAAAAAAACCACTATAGCAAATTTGTTGTTTTACATCCAGAGTATGGAGTAAGTGTTTTATGGGATTAATCCAAAAAAAGGATAAATTAATAAATCTTTTACATTAATTTGTGTATAATCCCCATCCGCTTTGCTGTTTTAACAAAAAATAAGAGTGTTTTTATTTCTATACAAAAATAGAGATAAAAGTATTGGCAGATACAAAACAAGATTTGCCTAGAAACAGCAGAGAACATGGATTTATTAGGTTTCATTTATTTTTGTGCATTAGTGCGGCTTTAATGAAGAGATAAAACCGATTTTAGGTTTTATAAGAATTTATTGTAAGGACTTTCGATGAAAGTAAGAGCTTCAGTTAAGAAGATGTGTGATGACTGTAAAGTTATCAAAAGAAAAGGCATTGTAAGAGTAATCTGCAAAGTTAAAAAACATAAACAGAGACAAGGATAACCATGGCTCGTATATCAGGTGTTGATTTACCAAAGAAAAAAAGAATAGAGTATGGTCTAACATACGTCTATGGGATTGGTCTTCATGCTTCTCGCAAGATATTAGATGCGACAGGTATCGACTATAACAAAAGAGTTTATGAACTAAGTGAAGATGATGTTGCGGCTATTACAAAAGAGATTCGTGCAAATCACATAGTAGAGGGTGATCTTCGTAAACAAGTTGCAATGGACATTAAAGCACTTATGGATTTAGGTTCATATAGAGGTCTTCGTCACCGTCGTGGTCTTCCATGCCGTGGTCAAAAAACTAAGACAAATGCGCGTACTCGTAAGGGCAAGCGTAAAACTGTCGGCGCAGCGTAAGGAATAGCAGATGGCAAAAAGAAAAGCTGTTAGAAAAAAAGTAGTAAAGAAAAATATTGCACGTGGTATCTGCCACATCTCTGCATCATTTAACAATACTCTTGTAACTATTACAGATGAGATGGGTAACATGATTGCTTGGAGTTCAGCTGGAAGCCTTGGATTTAAAGGTAGTAAAAAATCTACTCCGTTTGCAGCGCAAGCAGCAGTAGAAGATGCAGTAGCAAAAGCTCAAGTACATGGTATAAAAGAACTTGGTATTAAAGTTCAAGGTCCTGGTTCAGGAAGAGAAACTGCAACAAAAGCAGTAGGTTCTATTGAAGGTATCCGTGTAACATTTATGAAAGATGTTACCCCACTACCACACAATGGATGTCGTGCGCCTAAGCGCCGCAGAGTGTAAGGAGATTAACTTATGGCAAGATATAGAGGCCCAGTAGAAAAAATCGAAAGAAGATTTGGAGTTAGTCTTAACCTCAAAGGAGAGCGTCGTTTAGCAGGGAAATCTGCATTAGAAAAACGCCCATATGCTCCAGGTCAACATGGTCAACGTCGTAAAAAACCATCTGAGTATGGTTTGCAGCTTAATGAAAAGCAAAAAGCGAAGTTCATGTATGGTATCTCTGAAAAGCAGTTCCGTGCACTTTTCGTTGAAGCAAAAAGAAGAGAAGGCAATACAGGTACAAACCTTGTTACTTTGATTGAGCAAAGACTTGACAATGTTGTTTATAGAATGGGATTTGCAACAACACGTCGTTTTGCACGTCAACTTGTAACACATGGTCATATCTTAGTGGATGGAAAGAAACTAGATATCCCTTCATACCGTGTAAGAGCAGGACAGAAAGTTGAAGTTCGTGAGAGCAGCAAAAACAACTCTCAAATTGTTCGTGCTATAGAGCTTACAAATCAGACTGGTTTAGCGCCATGGGTTGATATTGATGCTGAGAAAAAATTCGGTATCTTTACTCGTTTGCCAGAGCGTGAAGAAGTTGTTATCCCTGTAGAAGAGCGTCTAATCGTTGAGCTTTACTCAAAATAATAGTTAAAATAAAAGGCGTAAGAGATATGAAAAAGATTAAAACTACTCCACTTGCTCCTCAAGAATTTGAGGTAGAGCAGATTAGTGAGAATGAAGCAAATATTGTGGCATATCCGTTTGAAACGGGATATGCTATCTCTTTAGCTCATCCACTTCGCCGTTTTTTGTTAAGTAGCTCAGTTGGTTATGCACCAATAGCTATTAAGATTGAAGGTGCTAAGCATGAGTTTGACTCAGTGCGTGGTATGCTTGAAGATATTTCAGATTTTATTTTAAATCTTAAAGAGATTCGTTTTAAGCTACTTGGTGGTGCTACAGAGGCAGAGATTAATTATAACTTTGCTGGTCCATGCACTATCAAAGGTGGAGATCTTACAAATAATGAAGTGGAAATAGTAACTCCAAATGCTCATCTCGCTACATTAAATGAAGATTCGACGCTTAACTTTAGCATGAGAATCGCTCAAGGTATCGGGTATGTTGCGAGTGAAAATACGTACAATGAACTTGAAGAGGGCTATATAGCACTTGATGCTTATTTTACGCCAGTTCGCAGTGCAACATATAAGATTGAAAACGTGCTTGTTGAGGATAATCCAAACTTTGAAAGAGTGGTTTTAAATATTAAAACTGATGGACAAATCTCTCCGCTTGATGCGTTTAGAAACTCATTAGAAGTTATGTACGCACAATTAGCAGTATTTAACAGCGAAATTAGCGTGAAAGCTCCAGCTACAATTGAGCGAAGCGATGAGAATCCAGATTTAAAGAAATTGAGTGCACATATTGACAGCTTAGGTTTGAGTGCGAGAAGTTTTAACTGTCTTGACCGCTCAAGTATTAAGCTTATAGGTGAAATAGCATTGATGAGTACAAATGATCTTAAAAATGTTAAAAATCTAGGTAAAAAATCATATGATGAAATCGTAGAAAAACTTCAAGAGTTTGGATATGAAGTTGGCGGCGATTTGTCAGATGAAGTAGTTAGCGCATTAAAAAAGAAAATAGAAGCTTTATAAGCTTAAATAGAGGAATTATAGATGAGACATCGTCATGGATACCGTAAACTAGGTCGTACAAGCTCACACCGTGCTGCTTTACTTAAGAACCTAAGTATTTCGTTAATTGAACATGGTAAAATTGAAACTACTGTTGAAAAAGCAAAAGAACTTCGTTCTTATGTTGAAAAACTTATTACTGTTGCAGGTAAAGGTGATTCAAACGCTCATAAAGCAGTATTTGCGGCGCTTCAAAGTAAAGAAGCAACTAAAACTTTAGTAAATGAAGTAGCTCCTAAGTATGTTGATCGTGCTGGTGGTTATACAAGAATTACTAGAACACGTATCCGCCGTGGTGACGCTACTACTATGGCATTTATCGAATTAGTATAATTTGATAAATAAACGGCAGGGTCTTATCCTGCTGTTATCTCCACTCTTTCCATATTCCAAACTACTTAAGAGAGACAGTATGAGTAATTTTGCATTTGGAACTTACAGAATAAGCGATTCCAATCTACAACATATAGAAGCACTAAAAGAGGCGATACGCTCGGGCGTAAAAATCATAGATACATCTTCGAACTACATGAATGGCGGAGCCGAGCGTGCTATTGCTATTGCACTCAGTGAGTTTGACCGAGATGTTCAAGAAGAGATTGAAATTATAAGCAAATATGGCTATATTCAAGGCACGCTTCTTCAAGAGTATCTTCAAAATCCTTCCACCATACCAAACTCTCAAGAAATAGTAAAATATTCACAGGAGTGTTATCACTCTATCTCTAGCTCTTTTATGCATGAAGAGTTAACTCTCTCACTACAGAGACTTGAGAGAGATGTGTTAGAGTGTTATTTGATACACAATCCAGAGTACTATCTTTTGGATGCTATTAATAGAGGTATCAGCAAGGATGAGAGGCTTGACGTAATCTATGAAAGGTTACAAGAGGCATTTGTTGGTTTAGAAGAAGAGATTATGAGCGGAAGAATCAACTCGTATGGTATCAGTTCAAACAGCTTTTCACTACCAGAGAGCAGTGAAGAATTTTTGCCATACGAGGATTTGTTGATATTGGCTCAAAATGCCGCAACTATTGTAGGCAACAAAAAGCATAGCTTCACTACTATTGAACTTCCTATTAATATTTTAGAGAGAGATGGACTAAAATGTGCAACTTGGGCTAAAAAAAACAGACTTCGTGTATTGGCAAATAGACCTCTCAACGCAAAACATAACAACAAGATGTACCGTTTGGCTGATTATGAAGAGAGTAGAGACTATTATCACCACTTTAATGAGTTACTTGAAATATGTGACAATGAAGAGCTAAGAACGCTTTACAATCTGATAGAACAGCTTGATGTAAGCATGCATAAATTTGACTGGATTGGAAATTATGATATTTTTCTCTATACTCAAATCGTGCCGCATATTCGAAAAACTTTAGAAAAACTCGATATGGAGAATAGCCAAGAGATTATAAACTTTCTGGACATGTATCTAACAGAGTATAAGAAAATGGTAGCTTACGAGTGTTCTAAAAAGACAAGAGCAGAATTTGAAGATTTTTTCAATGGGTGTTTTATTTCAATGCAAGAGTGTGCAGTGAAATTTTTAATGCAAGCGCAAGATGTCGATGTTATTATCGTGGGAATGAGAAAGCCGTCTTACGTACATCAAATTCTTTCCTTGAGAGAATAGGTGTTGTTTTTTATCGCTTGTTAAGCGATTTTGTCATATCTTATCAGCGCAGTAGCGCATATATATTTTAAAGGGTGGGTATGATTCCATTTACAGATGAAGAGTTGATGAGTCCAGTAAAAAATGTTATTGACAAAGTTCGTCCGTCGCTAGCTCTGGATGGTGGGGATATTAAATTTATAACAGTAAAAAATTCAAAAGTATATATACAATTGCGTGGTGCATGTATTGGGTGTGCCAGTAGCGGAACGACACTTAAGTATGGTGTTGAGAGACAGCTAAAGATGGATATTCATCCAGAGTTAACAGTTATTAATGTTCCTCTTGGTATGGAAAATGATATAGATAATTTATAAATGAGTGTAAATATGGCAATGAGTAAATATAAGACGCTAACGCAGGCAAAAGAGAGTTTCTCTCGGTCAGATTATAAAAATGCACTAGAAAAATTTGCTGCAGTTTTACAAAATTTTCCTAACTCTCAAGAAGCATATAACGGTGTTATCTTAGCAGAGATGGCTCTGAGTGGGGAAGGTGGGGCTGAGGCTCTTTTTGACTATTATGAGGTACTCAAAGAAGAAGACAAAGAGCAAGCAGATATCATCATGAGCGAGATACTCAAAAATATGGATGGCTCTTTAGAGAAACTTCGGGAGGTTTTTGCAGAACCTTTGCGTGATAGAATTGAGTTTGAAGACGGGATTTTATACAAAGATTTTAAAACTCTCGTTGATGATGGTGGAGATTTTAAAGAAATTTTCGAAAATATCATGTTTTCAACACGTGTTATTATCACGCAAAAAGAGGATTTTGTTGATTTTTTAGACAAACTGATAGAACATGATTTTGCAGAAATGGCACTTACGTATCTTGAAAATGCTTTGAGTGTTTATCCGAGTGATAAACTTCTTAGAAAACTTCTAAAAAAATTAGCACAAGGCAAAAAAGTTGAAAATTGAACTTCCAGAGGAAGAATTTAGATATATAACAGAAGACTCAAAAGAGTGTGACGGGGAGACAGCATTTGTTTTAACTCCACAAAATGAGCGTTATCTTGAAGATGCAAAAGCTAACGGAGCGCACTCTATCATCAACATCAAAGAAGTTGCAAGGCTTTTTGGCATAGATAAGATAAAAATTGTAGGCATTACAGGAACAAATGGCAAAACTACAACCGCAAGTGCCATCTACTCATTTCTTTTAGATTTGGGGTATAAAGCGGCATTTCAGGGAACTCGTGGTTTTTTTATGAACGACAGAACAATTGAGGGAAAAACACTTACAACTCCATCGCTACTCAATACATATAAACATATTTATCAGGCGGTAAGTGAGGGGTGTGATTTTTTTATTATGGAAGTAAGTTCTCATGCAATAGCGCAAAAAAGAGTTGAGGGACTTAACTTTGAACTCAAGATTTTAACAAATATTACGCAAGACCATCTTGATTTTCACAAAACCATAGGTGAGTACATCGCTACAAAAAACAGCTTTTTTCAAGATGAGGGAAGAAAGCTTATTAACAAAGATGAGCCAAAGGCCTCTTTTACTATAAAAAATACTTTTACTTATGGGATTGAAAATTCAGCAACCTATCGATTGATTGCCTATTCGCTAAACAACGCATCCAGTGGTATCATACAGCATTTTGGAGAGGTTGTCCCGTTTACATCTGCACTCCATGGCTTCTTTAACCTTTATAACCTCATGGCGGCAATCGCCGCAACGCATCTTCTAAGCGGAAAAAAGCTAGAAGAGGTGTGTGAGGTTGTCGATAACTTTGCAGGTGTAAGCGGACGAATGGAACAGGTTAGTGAAGTTCCAAATGTTATTGTTGATTTTGCCCATACGCCTGATGGGATGGCACAAGTGCTAAATGCGCTTAAAGAGAAAGAACTTTTGGTGGTTTTTGGTGCAGGTGGAGATAGAGATAGAACAAAGAGACCTTTGATGGGCAGAGTTGCGGCAAGCTTGGCAAAAAAAGTCTATATAACGAGTGACAATCCGAGAAATGAAGAACCGCAAGATATAGTAAATGATATTTTAGAGGGCATAGAAGATAAAAGCATTGTAAGCGTCGAGTTAAACAGAAGAAAAGCTATAGAAATGGCGCTAAATGACCAAAAAGAGGATGAAGTCGTCGTTATTCTTGGAAAAGGAGATGAGGCGTATCAGATAATATATGACCAAATGTTTCCTTTTGACGATAGAGAAGTGGTGCGAGAGTTGTTGAATTTAAAATAGCTTAAAAAGACGACCTCTTTTATCCTATTTAAAATTTAGAGAGTTATTTTTGCTATAATTGCAAAAATTTTTATAAGGGCGATATTTATGGGAATTCCTCAGCCAGCGTTTTATATATTTAAGTGTGAACAATCATCTCCTCCTGGCATGCCAAAGCCTTCATGTGTTAGTCCGCAAACGCAGGATTTGTTTCAACATTTGGCACAAAAGTTGATGAAAGAGGGTATTATGGGTACTGTGCAACCGATTCGCACCTCATGCCTCAATCGCTGTCTTGCGGGTCCTGTCATGCTTGTAGAGCCAGGTCACTTTATGTATGCAGCACTTACAAAAGAGAAGATAGACAGAATAATAGAAGAACACCTTATTGGTGGAAACGTTGTCAAAGAGTATTTGATTAGCGAAGAGATGTGGGGTGAGCCAATCTCTCCATGTGAGATGAAAAAACAGATGGGAATGTAAAAATGACAATAGAGATGTTGTACAGTAAAATTCATCGTGCTACAGTAACTGACGCTAACTTGAACTATGTTGGCTCAATTACGATAGATGAAGAGCTTATGGAAGCCTCAAAGATGAGAGTTGGGCAAAAAGTTGAGATTTTAAACATCAACAACGGCGAGAGATTTTCAACTTATGTTATTTTAGGCGAGCGTGGCAAAAGAGACATCTGTCTTAATGGTGCGGCTGCTAGAAAAGTTCATAAGGGCGATAAAATCATTATAGTTGCATATGCTACTTACGATGAGAGTGAGCTTGAAGCGTATAAACCAAGAGTTGTTTTAGTTGATGAAAACAACGATATCGAAGAAATTTTAGAAAAGATTTAGTCTATGTTTGGAAATTTGGGTGATATGAGCAAAATGTTTGAGAGTATGCAAGAGAGTGCAAAAAAACTCCAAACAGAGTTGGAATCCAAAATATTTACAGTAAAGAGCGGTGGCGGCATGGTAGAGATTACCATGAACGGCAAGGGAGAGGCGGTAGATATCAATATTGATAATTCGCTTCTTGAAGACAAAGATTCTCTTCAAATTTTACTTATAGGTGCTATCAACGATGCCAACAAAATGGTAGAAGCAAATAGACAAAATAGTGCGATGGGTATGCTAGGCGGTATCAACCCGTTTGGGAGCAAGTAGGTGCTTAAGCTCTTTATAGCACTACAACTCCTATTTTTCAACCTTTATGCATGTAAAGACGGTTTGGATTCTTGCAGACAAAAAATTCTGGATTCAGAATCCATCGTTGAACAGACAGTGCAAATACCCATAAAAAACAACAAGAGATTAGTTTTTTCTACAACTCCACCCAAAGCAAAAATCCTTAAACATGACCCATTCCTTTCACTTTACCTTGTTGAAGATACAAAAAGTTTCAAATATCCGTTTCTTGTTCATATGAATATCCCCCTTGGAGTGCTTGGTGTCGATAACAAGCGTGTAACAGAGGGAAAAATCATAAAAAAACAGGTAGGGCTGAACAGTTTTGCAACCTTTAGTGAACCACTCTCTACTCCGAGTGTATTGCTCAACAGTTGCTGTGCATTGGAAGGGATTGTGACAGAGCGTGGTATTATCGAAAAAGAGTATATTGAGAGGTTTTTAAAGAGTGAAAAAGTCTCTTATGGCGATATCGGTATCAGGGTTCATGATGAGAATGGAGCTGTCGTAGTGATAAGCTCAAATCCTTTCATACAGGGTAATCTTATGCAAGAGGGAGATGTTGTTGTAGAGTTTGATGGTAAAAAAGTAAAAAATAGCGCACAACTGATGCGAGATATACTCTTTAGTCCTATAGGTTCTACACATACTCTTAAAATCAAAAAAGGTGAAAAAGTTGCCCTGCATAAAGCAGTCACACAAAAAAGAGTCGGCGGTGGGTACAAAGCCGATGTTTTTTTAGAGTTCAAGGGACTCTCTTTTGATAAGAAATTGCGTATTCTCAGTATAGAGAAAGAGGCGGCACACTATGGCTTAAGAGTTGGCGATAGGCTGATGCAGATAAATAAAAAAGATATAAAAAATCAAGAAGATATCTTTAGCCAAATAAGCAAACCAAATAGTGAGACAAATCTTTTGTTTGAAAGAGAAAATTTTCAGTTTTTTGTGAAAGTAAATTAGATAGAATTTCGCATGCATAAGTTTGAAAATTTTTTATTACATAATCTGCCAAAATCCAAAAGTATCCATCCCACCTATGAAAAAGCACTTCAAAAGATGCTTGTTGCAGGCGGAAAGAGATTTCGTCCTGCACTTTTGCTAAGTGTTGTGCAAGCATACAATCCTCTTTTGTTGGAGGGAGCGTATCACGCTGCATACGCTATGGAGCTTTTGCATACATACTCGCTTATCCATGATGATTTACCTGCCATGGATAACTCGCCACTTCGTCGTGGAGAGCCGACTTTGCATGTTGTGTTTGATGAGGTAACCGCAATTTTGGCCGGTGATGCGTTAAATACATACTCTTTTGAGGTTTTAAGCAATGCTCCGTTTTCAGACTATACAAGAGTTGAGCTTATCAGAGAGCTGGCGACAAACGGCGGATTAAACGGAATGGTTTTGGGTCAGGCGATTGATTGCTATTTTGAGAACAAGCCGCTAAGTATAGAAGATGTAAAAATTTTACATACAAATAAAACCGCAAAGCTGATTGCCGCTTCGCTTAAGATGGGTGCGATAATCGTCGGTAGAGAAAAAGTTGGTGAAAAACTTTATGATTTCGGTATAAAGCTTGGGCTTCTTTTTCAAATTCAAGATGACATTTTAGATGTTACGCAGAGCTCGGATGAAGCGGGAAAACTGACAAACAATGATGAAGCAAAAAATAGTTTCGTTACGATTTTAGGGCTTTGTGAGGCTCAAAATCAAGCCGACGAACTGGCACAAATAGTTACGCAAGAGCTTGAGAGTTTTGATGAAAAGCTTAAAAATGAACTCTCACCGCTTCTAACACACTACATAAACAGACACAAAGAACTTTAGCGTCAAGCTTTTTATAAATAAAATTAAGGAACTAATAGTATGAGTAATGAAATGCGTCAAAAAATGGCAAACAGTATAAGATTTTTAGCGGCAGATATGGTTCAAGCTGCAAATTCAGGACACCCGGGCGCACCGATGGGTCTTGCAGATATTGCAGTTGTTTTAAGCGAACATCTAAACCACAATCCTAAAAACCCATCTTGGCTAAATCGTGACAGACTTGTCTTTTCAGGCGGACATGCAACGGGGCTTATCTATTCGCTCTACTATCTTTGGGGGTATGGTCTAAGCGTTGATGATTTGAAAAACTTTCGCCAACTTGACTCAAAAACTCCAGGGCATCCGGAGTTTGGGCATACCGCAGGTGTTGAGATAACAACAGGTCCATTGGGGCAGGGTGTGGCAAATGCCGTCGGTTTTGCAATGGCTTCAAAGTTTGTCGGCGCACAGGTTAATTCTGAAACTGCAAAAGTGATTGACCATAATGTTTACTGTTTATGCGGTGATGGAGATTTGGAAGAGGGTGTGAGTTATGAGGCGTGTTCTATCGCAGGACACAACAAACTTGACAATCTCATACTTATTTACGACTCTAACCGCATCACTATCGAGGGTTCTACAAGTTTAAGCATAAGCGAAAATATTCGTCTTCGTTTTGAGTCGCAAGGATGGGATGTTTTAGAGTGCGACGGTCATGATTTTGATGAGATTGATAGTGCGATTACTACTGCAAAATCTAACTCTAAGCCGACTATCATCATTGCAAATACGACTATCGCAAAAGGTGCAGGCAAGTTGGAGGGTTCTCATCACTCTCACGGCGCACCGCTTGGAGGCGATATTATCGCTGAAGCAAAAAGTGCTTGCGGATTTGATGCGCAGAGATGTTTTCATGTGGATGAAGATGTGATGGCTCGCTTTAGATGTGCGGTAGAAAAGGGAGATTTGTTAGAGCGTGAGTGGATTCACTCTCTTAAAACTCTTCCGCTCTCAGAGCAAAATGAGGCTTTGGCGGCTCTGCAAAATCCCGATTTTTCCCGCATCCAGTGGCCAACTTTTGAAAAAGCCGATGCGACAAGAAACACAAACGGCAAAATCCTAAACGCAATCGCAAGAGCAATCCCTTGCTTTTTGGGTGGCTCGGCAGATCTCAGCCCGTCAAATAAAACTGAACTTATTGATATGGGTGTTTATCCAAAAGGTAGAAATATCTACTTTGGAATCCGTGAACATGCGATGGCATCTATAACAAATGCGATAGCGTTGTATGGAAATTTGATGCCGTTTTCAGCTACTTTCTTTGTCTTTTCTGACTATCTAAAGCCAGCGGCTAGAATTGCAGCTTTGACTGGGATTCAGCACTTTTTTGTATGGACGCATGACAGCATAGGTGTTGGCGAAGATGGACCGACACATCAGCCGATTGAGCATTTAAGCCAATTTCGTGCATTGCCAAACTTCTATGTTTGGAGACCTGCGGACGGTGCGGAAAATATTGAGGCATGGAAGGTGGCATTAGAGATGAAAAAATCTCCGTCTGCTTTTGTCTGCTCAAGACAAAATCTCTCAGTGCTTCCGAGTGCAGTTAAAGGTAGTGCGGCTCAGGGCGGATACCTGCTTGCAAGTGATACAGATGCAACGATAACTCTTATGGCAAGCGGCAGTGAAGTGGAACTCTCTCTTAAAGTAAAAGAGGCGTTAAATGCAAAAGGCGTGAAAGTGGATGTCGTCTCTGTTCCATGTTATGACCTATTTATAGAGCAAAATAAATCTTACATAGACTCAATCATAAAGCCTGCAACTAAAAAAGTAGCTATTGAAGCGGCTCGTGGGTTAGAGTGGTATCGCCTTGCCGATGAAGTAATCGGTATGGATACATTCGGCGCATCCGCTCCTGCTGATAAACTTTTTGTAAAATTTGGCTTTTCAGTTGAGTCTATTTTAGCAAAAATCATCTAAATCTCATGAGAGGCAAAACGCCTCTCGCTCTCCTCTCTTTTTTGAATTTTCATATTTTTTTCTTTTTTTTAAAATAATAGTGTTACAAAAACGACTAT
>JAOTSA010000168.1 GCA_030247515.1 Sulfurimonas sp.
AACTATATATGAAAAGTTACAGTAACGGCAGTAAATTGATTTTCAATACTTCGAACAGATATCTTAAAATCATGAATATCAAGTATGGTTTTTGTTATGCTAAGTCCAAGACCGCTACCACTTGCGTTGCTTCTTACTTTATCTACTCTGTAAAATCTATCAAAAATATGTTCTATCTCATTTTGTGGGATACCTAAACCGAAATCCTTGATGAAAAGAGCATCTTTTGTAAGTGACACCTCTACTTTTGTATCTGGATGTGAGTATTTTATGGCATTTTCAAGCAGATTACTTATAGCGATTTTTAAAAAAACGGCATTTCCCAACATATGCACATTTTCTAAACCTAAGAGTTTAATGGAAATATTTTTGTTTTTTGCAAGAAGTTGTTTCTCCTCTACAACTTCACTCACTATCGCATCCATAGAGATAGCAGTAAAACTATTTTTTATTATATTTTCATCGGTATTTGATAAAAAAAGTATCTTCTCAATCGTATCTTTGAGATGAAGTGCCTCACTCTGCACAATTGTTAAGATATTTTTATACTCATCTACACTTCTCTCTTTTCTCAGTCCCACATCTACTTCACCTTTTATAATAGTCAGAGGCGTTTTAAGCTCATGCGAGGCGTTGTGTCCAAACTCTAACACTCTTTTATAGGATTGTTGGATTTTCCTGATAAGGTCGTTAAATGTTTCTATAAGTTCGTCTATCTCTTTGGCAACATGTGTTTTTTGAATTTTAAAAGAGAAGTGATCAACCTCTATATTTTTTACCTCGTTTAAGACTATTTTAGTCTGCATAAGTGATTTTGAAATAATAATATTTGTTGCTATAAGTATAATGATTAGTAGAAGCGGCAAACCAATCAAAAGCATCAAGATACTGTTTTTAATATGTGCAGAATAGACATCATAGGGCATAGCACACTGCAAAAATATAATATCGGAATTATTGACATCAAGTATGACTGTAGCAACTTTAATAGCGTCGTTTGTTAAGTCACTGTTTTGTTGGATAGAAAAATATATATCATCTTTTTTTAAACTCTTTGTGTCTATATTTTTATAACCTAACTCATAATTTTTTAAATCATAAGATTTTTCTACAATAGTTTTTGTGCCGTTTGAAATTTTTACGATTTGAACATATAAAGTTTCAATATTGAACTCTTTTTTTACCTCATTGATTCCATGCTTAAAATGTTTATCTTCGTACTCATAAACAAGGTCTTTAACAACCATGGTCAATGTAGATTCTATGGAGCGGTAATATGCCTCTTGTAATGAATTTATAAGCACAAATCCAAATATGCCAAAAATGGCGGCTAAAAATATACCAAGCCAAAAAAGCAGTTTAAATCTGATACTTTTAAATATCTTTTTCACTTATCTTATACCCTTGATTTTTATATGTTTTGATAAGTTTTAACACATGGTTTTTATCTATCTTTTTACGCAGTCTGTAGATATATACATTTACGACATTACTTTGTGTCGTGTTATCTAAGTTGCTAATGCTCTCTAAAAGCATATCATCACTTACGATTCTCTCTTTGTTTCTTAACAGATACTCCAGTATTGCATACTCTTTTGCCGTCAGTTCTATCTCTTGCATAGCTCGCAAGAGCGTTTTTGTGGTCGTGTTTAACTCCAAGTCAGCTATTTTTAGGATATTGTCGCTTTGTTCTTTTTTGCGCAACTGTACTTTTATGCGTGCCAGAAGCTCGTCAAAATCAAAAGGCTTTGTTATGTAGTCATCTGCTCCAAGATTTAAAAAGGTCACTTTATCAAAAATAGTATTTTTTGCACTTAACATGATGATAGGAGTAGTAATTTTTGCATCTCTTATCTTTTTACATACTTCATAGCCATCGCTACCGTGTATCATTATATCTAAGATGACAATATCATAACTATTCACATTCACAAGATAGAAAGCTTCATCCCCGTTTTGTGTTACAT
>JAOTSA010000037.1 GCA_030247515.1 Sulfurimonas sp.
ATATTTATGGTACAATTCGCTTTCAAATTTTAAAGAAAGTGGGTGATGTGATATGCCAGGTATATATCTTCGCAGCGATGATAATTTTGACGCATCTTACCGCCGTTTCAAGAAGCAGACTGACCGTAACTTAATCGTTACTGAAGCTCGTGCTCGTCGTTTCCATGAAACGAAAACTGAAAAGCGTAAGAAATTCTTAATTGCTTCTCGCAAGAAAATGCTTAAACGTCTTTATATGTTAAGACGTTACGAATCACGCCTATAAGCAATAATCTACACGGTTGAAAAGCCGTGTAGATGGGCTTTTGCAAGACTTTTTAAGGTTTCATTTCAACTTTATTTTTACCCCGTTTCTACCTACTCATCAAAACTTCTACTTTTTTCTACCAAACAGTTATTTCACCTATTTTTTAAATATGGGTAATTTTTGCAATATTTCACACATGTTCATTCATTTTTCACACAAACATCTATTTCTTAGTTGTTATTTAAAAAATCGGATACAAAACCTTTCTCTTTTAGTATTTTCATAATACCTCTTAAAAGATAGTTGTTTACAAATCTTATAGTGTAGATTCTACCGCCTTCAGTAACAGGAACAACAATATTTTTCTCTTTGAGTTTACCCATGACTACTGCTTTTTTCTTAGAATCTGTTATCCCTAAAAAGCTCAACTCTTCGGACTTCATCGCCATATCATCTTTATTTATGAGGTACTCTAATATTTTAAACTCTTGGTCTGCAATCTGCTTACTCTCTCGTGCTAAAACCAGCGTAGGTAAAAGAATCTGTTTTTTTACATACTCTTTATTGAGCAGGGAATCTATCTTCTCTATCTCATTTTTTAGTCCGAGCAAAAAGTATTCACACCATGCCAAAATATCATCACTTTTTAAAGAGTCGGCACGAGAGAGCATTTCATAGTATTTGTCTCTGTCTGTGTAAAAAACAGATGATGGGTTAATGATTCTCCCATTTTTTACTTGAAACCCAAGTTTGATTAAAAAAGCATAGTTGAGTAGCTAAATCACTTCCCCAAGAAGGGTCTGGTATGACAATATTTTTCATACTACTTCCTTTTTATTTTTTTATTACTTACCATATATGCTCTTTATAGTGGCATTATAACGCAAGTTATATCTTTATCTTTATTTTGTTACTTACCTTTTTGTAAGTGCATTACTTCCTTTTAGTGCTCTGTTTTCACATAAACATCTGTTACAAGAGTGTTTTTTTAAACTCTTTTATGGAGCTTAGTTGTTTTTCTACATGTAAGAGTTTTGCGTCTGTGGATGAGAGGAAATTTGCTATTTTTGTTTTTTTCAAATCAGTTTGATTTATACCTGATTGAATTGGTGTTATTAACTCTTCTGGTTATTCTACACTCTTCCATACATCTCATTATAAAACGACAAAGCGTATCTGTCGCTCATGGATGCGATATAGTCAGCAATAACTCTGTGCTTTTTTTTAGATTCTAGTTGTTTGTAGTAAAACTTTGGCAGCATTTTTGGCTCTTCCATCAAACCGCTATAAAGCCCTTTAATCGCCTGTTTTCCTGCAAACATCTTTAGCGTTATATCTTTATGTTGATAGAGTTTTACATGGAGAAGTTTTTTGAGTTTTTTTATCTCTGTCTCAAGTTTTGAATCAAAACCTATAGGCAATTCACTCTTGCTATCAAGTGAAGCGGCGTAAATCTGGGTGTTGTCAATCTTCTCTTTTGAGTACTCTATAAGCGAGTAAACAAGATGGTTGATAAGATGAGAAACAAAGCGGTAGCGAAACATCTCATCTTCTTCCTCTTTTATGCCCTCGTTTTTGACCTTTTGTAAAATCTCCACAATAAGCGAACTCTCCCGCAAATCTTCAAAACGGATAAGTCCAGAGTTGACCCCATCATCTATGTCATGCGTGATGTATGCTATCTCATCGGCACGATCAACCACCATCGCCTCGATGCTTGGATGCGTCTCAAGATAAAACTGCTCATCAATGTAAGATGGCAAAAAACTCTTTTTGTAAGGGTAAGAGTGTTTTAAAATCCCCTCAAGCGTGGCAAATGTAAGGTTAAGCCCATCAAAACCGTTGTATCTTTTCTCTAGGCGTGAAACAACACGGAAACTTTGAAAATTGTGGTCAAACCCGTTGCTGTGTCCATCTTCTCTCAAACACTCATCAAGCGTATCGCCACCTATATGCCCAAATGGGGTATGCCCCAAATCATGAGCAAGTGCAATCGCTTCGGCTAAAGATTCGCTAAGCCCCAAATGTGAAGTGATGGAGCGGGCGATTTGCGAAACTTCTATGGAGTGCGTAAGGCGTGTGCGGAAAAAATCGCCCTCTTGATTTAAAAAAACCTGTGTTTTATACTCCAGTTTTCTAAAACTCCCAGAGTGGATAATTCTGTCACGGTCCCTCGCGTAAGGGTTTCTAAAATCATCATCAATACCGTAAAATCTATAATCAGGCTTCATTTATGCTTTTTTCAAAAATTCAGTTTTTAGATAGATTTTTGTTCCGTTAACTCTGCCTTCTATGTGTCCCTCGACATCTTGCGGGATTGTTATATTGCGTACCGTTGTGCCTCTTTTTGCGGTAAAACCTGCACCTTTTACCTCTAAATCTTTGAGTATAACAACGCTATCGCCTGCATTTAAAGTAACTCCGTTTGCATCTTTGACAATGATGTTGCTTGGAGTGCTAGCACCAGCATCAGCCCACGCTTTTACGTCCTCTTCCATGTACATCATATCAACCAAATCTTCTCTTCCAAGGCTCTTTAAAAGTCTGTACGACATAACCAAAACAGCGGGGACTTCACTCCACATGCTCTCGTTTAGGCAGTTAAAATGTGTCTCATCCATCTTGTCAGGATTTTCTACCTGCTCTCTGCACGTTGCGCAAAGGTAGATAGACTTATCCGCACTTCCATCCGATGGCGCAATCTCAAAAACACTCAGTCCATCACTGCCTCCGCAAAGCTCACATTTACCACCGCTTCTAGCAATTAACTCTTTTTCAATACTCATTTTTTCTCCTCTTTTTTAAACTCTATCGCATCTTCTGGAACTGCAGATGAACCTTTCTTTTTGTTATCAAACGCTTTTTGCGCTTCCTCTTCGTTGTAGTTTCTGCACTGCTCTATCTTTGATGGGTCATCATTTGGACCGATGTTTTCGCACATCCCCACGTTAAAGACAAAATGAGAACACCCACTTAAAAACAGACCTAAAATTACACTATATTTCCACATATCATCATCCTTTAATTATCAAATCCAAATATTTTGATGGTGTTTTTCGCATCATCTCTTGAGCCAGCCATCTTATCTGAAAGTATGCCGCACCGCTATTTCTAAGTGTAAAGTAGTTTTTTAGACTTCTAAGGTTGAACGTCACTACCATATCAACTTTGACATTGTCGCTTATGATGTGCTTGAACGCATCACCCACATTTCGCTTCTTTTTTCCGCTCTCAAGCGTATCAAAAAGTGCTTCTGGGTTGCCTTTAAACTCCTCTAAAAAACCGAGCGAACTCTTTGCAACGGCAATTTCATTAAAATCTTCAACCATTTGCGCTTGAAACTGCAGTTTGTCGTACATTGCCCCGATTTCGATTCTGTTGTACATCTCATCGCATGTGACAAGCATATCAAAACCAAGCACTTTTTTAACAAAAAACTCTCTATCTTCAGTCGTTTGTGATGCCACAAAAGCGTTGATAACCGAACTCATAGTATAGCGTGTGCTTCTTACGCTAATGGCTTGTATGCGGTGGCGTGCATGCTCTTGAAGCACACCTCTGCTAGTTCCTCGAATCAAAAAACTCAAATTTGCATGTTCTAAAATCGAGTGGTGAAAATGGGTCCAAGCCAAATCATTTAGAAGATTTGACTCCTCTATGGTGTTGATTTGTTCGCATGTATCGCTATGGGGCATGGCGTGTTCCATGGACCTAATCGCCTCATTTTCACTGTTCTCAAATGAGTCATAGCAAGTTCTAGCTGCCGCTTCTGCCACGCCTATACCCGTATCTTGCATCAAGACCACTTCAGGTTTTGAATATTTTATGCCGTACATCTCTTCCATACAACCACTCCAACTTATTCTAGGTATATTTTACAATGAAAAAGCTTGATATATGGAGCGTTTTCGTAATAACGGTGTAATAAATCAATTCTAATATTGCAAAAAAATATGGAGAAAAAAATGAAAGTACTACTATCTATCTTAGCTTTATCACTGCTTCTCAACGCTTCTGTGTTTTCTCAAAATGAGAAAGGCAATAGCATCCTAATCGAAGAGTTTAGACAAAATGTCAATGATACAAACTCCATCATCTGGAGAGGAGAGTACGACAAGATACCATCATACAAAGCAAGTATTTCATCCATAACGAGAAAAATTCAAGCTCTTGAAATAGAGCAAAACAAAAAGCAAGAACTTGCCGTACATCTCCAAAATTATGAAGCTATCGTCGATGCAATCGCCATAAACCTAAAAAAAGAAGCACCCAGACTCAAAACTCATTATGACTACACCATCGATAACCTCGATGCCTTTAACAAAAAGATATCAAGTGTCGGTCTATACATACTCTCTTCACGATGGAGGGATTTGAGTGGCATTAAAAACAATTTTGTCAAAAAACCAACTCCCGAACTTGAGAAAAAGTTTGACACTATGCTAAATGAGGTTATCGTTACCATAACGGAACTCTATCTCGATGATAAAACGGAGAGCTTTTTGCTAGGCTACCTTGAGAACTATAAACTCTATTTTAAAGAGATAACAGTCGCATACTCAAAAGCAAATTTTGACAAGATTAACGAACTAAAACCATTAAGCTACAAAATCAAAGCAGAACTTGAGCTTCTTTAACTCTACTTCTGTATCCCATCCACAATGGGAACAAAGTCACACGCTTCAAGTTCCTCTTTTTGTATATAACCACCTTTTTTTGTAAAGCGGGTGATTATCTGCTGTGCGCCAACTTGCATCGGAGCAACCAAAATCCCACCCTCACAAAGTTGGTCAAAAAGTTTTGCGGGAATCTGTTTTGCGGTGGCAGAGAATAGTATCCTGTCAAATGGAGCATACTGCACCCAGCCGTTTTGTCCATCATCAAGCTTTGTGTGGATATTGTTTATGCCGAGTTTTCTAAAACGCTGTTTTGCTTCAAGTATGAGCGACTCAATCCTCTCGATAGTAAAAACACCACGAAAAAGATGTGACAAAACTGCCGCCTGATAACCGCTGCCGCATCCTATCTCCAAAATCCTGTCACCTTTTGTCGGCTCTAAGTAGTGTGTCATCTTTGCAACGGTAAGCGGGGAGCTGATCCACTGCGACGAACCCATAGGAAGCGCATCTAGCTTATAAGCATTGTGTCTCAAACCAGCAGGAACAAACTCTTCTCTGTTTGTTTTTGCAATGGCATCTTTTATATTTTGAGCAAGAGGAAATTTTTTATGGCACTCTTCTGCCAATTTTGTAGTTTTTATAACGGTTATTTTATCCAATGCCGACATCCATATATCTTCTCATCACTGTTATCTCTTTTCTATCAAAACTATACTCCAAAATGGCTTTTGCACCATTACGCTCTACCTCGCCATGTGGTCTGATGATACCGCTTAAACCCGTACACTCTGCATTTTGTGAGTCACTTGCGACAACATAACACTGGTTCATCACTGCAAGTGCTTCTGTAAATATCCTAAAATGCTCTGTTCGTAAAACTCCCCACCATGATGGAACGGCTATGACATCACACCCCTCAAGCCTCTGCCAGAACTCTTTAAAACGGAGTTCAAAACAGATAAAAACGCCTATCTTTATACCATCAACTGTAACGATTTGTATCTCATCGCCACTTCCCTCGGACATGTATTTATGTTCATCTCCAAAGCGAAAAAGCTTTGCTTTTGCCCTCTCAAAAACAACTGCACCGTTATGAAAAATCTTGGCAAAGTTGAAAACTTCATCGCCACGTCTCTCAAGCATAGTAAGGATAATGATTTTTCCATCAGAAACCTCTTTGAGTGCCTTGTTTGCCTTATGGGAAAAAGCAAGAACCGCATCATAGTTCTCATAGTCAAATCCGCTCAAACAGACCTCTGGCGCAACGATAAGAGAGTTTTTTGGTGTTTTGCTTATAAGATGCAGAAGTGTGCGGAGATTTGTATCGTATTCGCCCACTTTTGTCTCAAAAAGGAGCGAATAGAGTTTGTAGTCGCCCTTTTTAGAAGTCATCATCAAAAGTTAAACTTCCCTTTGAATAGTTTGCGACTGTTCCCTCAAAAAAGTTTGTTTTTTGGTCATTGAATTTTGAAAAATCATCAACCCACTTAATAGGATTTGTCACATTATAGAGCTTTGCAAACCCTACAGAGGAAAGCCTGTCATCGGCTAGATACTGTATGTACTGCTCTATGATGGCATCTGTAAGCCCCAAAATCTGTCCGCCTGTTATGTACCTTCCCCACGCAACTTCTAATGCAACTGCCTCTTTGAACATCTCTATCACTTCGGCTTTAAGCTGTTCTGTAAAGAGGTCTGGTCTCTCTTTGCGGAGCGAGTTTATAAGGTTTTGGAAAAGTACCAAATGTGTCACTTCATCTCTCTGGATAAAGCGTATCATCTGTGCAGACCCCAGCATCTTGCCGCTTCTTGCGAGTGTGTAGATGTAAGCAAAACCGCTGTAAAAGTAGATACCCTCTAAAATCTGATTTGCAAAGCATGCTTTGACAAAGTTGTGTTCTGTCGGGTTTTTGGATAGCTCTTCATAAACTCTCGCAATAGCGTCATTTTTGCCTTTGAGCATCATGTCACGTCTCCAGAGGTCATAAATCTCTTTGGAGTTTGCGGAAATGCTGTCAACCATAACCGCATAGCTTTGCGAATGAAGTGCCTCTTCAAAAGATTGACGCACTAAAATAAGGTTGATTTCAGGAGATGTCACATAAGGATTTATGTTGTCCATAAGGTTGTTTGTCTGGAGTGAATCCATAAATATAAGCTGCGAGAGAGCCTTGTCGTACGCCGCTTTTTCGACATCGGTTATCTGCTTATAGTCGCTCACATCACGTGTCATGTCAACCTCTTTTGGAAACCAAGTGTTGTTAAGCATCATCTCCCAAAGGTTGTACGCCCACTGATACTTAATGTCGTTGAGTTCAAATATGCCCGTCGGATTGCCGCCGAAGATTCTTCTGTCGTTTACACTTTCGTTTGATTCAGGATTGTATATCTTTTTTCTGTGCATTTTCTCTCCTAAAATTCAGTGCGAGATTATATCTTTATGAAGATTTTGTTTTGATAAAATAGAGGATTGTGGGAATCTTATCTCTCCATAGGAGAAGATAAGATTTAATTGCTATCTTGTAGCAGTAATAGCACTGTTAATTGAAGTATTTGCCTCATTTTGGATAGTAGTAGATGCGTCTTTCATAAACGTATTGATACCCGCAACCAAGCCAACACCAACGATAACCAAAAGAAGTGCAACTAAAACACCGCTCATACCTTTTTGAGATTTAACTCTTTTTAAGAAACTTCTAAACACAATTTCTCCTTTTCCCTATTATGAAGTGTGATAATTGTATCACTTTTTTTTATAATTAGCAAATTATTTTTACTTAGACGCAGTATCATAAATAATTATAATTCTTTTGTATGTTTTTGTGATATCCAAAGCTCTTTTTCTGTAGCGATGCACTCATGCAAACAATCCTCTTTTATCTTTAACCATGTAGAGTTCTCAACCTCTTTTGTTTGGCTGATGGTAAAGTTGTGTCCCTCAAGCCAAACAAAACTTTTTTTGCCATCCAATGGTTTTTCTCTTAAGAAGATTTTTTTTGAAGCAACTGTGTAGATATTTTTGCTCTCTTGTTCTGTCCGTTTTGTCTCTTGGGCTACTTTTTGAGGCTCTTCTTTGGTCTGCAAATCCTCTTCGCTGCTTATCTCAATGGTTTGTGCTTGAGACTCTTTTTCTTGCGCCACGTCCATCATAGGCACATAAAGAACACTCTGCCCCTCGGTGGACACATCGGCTTTTATGTCATTTTTTACTTTTGAACCATTTATATCTAAGATACTTTCATGCAGTTTGTTGCTTGAGTTTTTAAAATCACGGTAAAAATGCGTATCGTTAATGTTCTCATTTGCATCAACTATCTCAGGAACTAGAAAAAAGAGAAGGTCATTTTGTTTAGAGCCTGAAACTTTTCTCTTAAAAAGTTCTCCCAAAAGCGGTATATCGCCAAGTAGCGGTATCTTTTGCTCCTGATTGTACTCCTCTTTATGCAACCTTCCACCCAAAGCTATGACTTGACCAGACTGCGCAACGATGTCTGTTTTTATGTTTTTACTTACAAAAGATGGAACTGTTGTAAACTCGCCAAGCTGCACATTATGGCTTGCTGTGTTATCAAATGCGCTGTCTTTTATATCTATATCCATGTGCATAAAATTATCTTTTTCCATGAAGTAAGTTGTAAGCACAAGGCTCAAACCATACTCTTTTTCTTCAAGCTCTATAGTCGGAAATCCCACTCCGTTTTCTCTTATGCCTGTTGGTATATAGACCTCTCCGCCGACACGAAAACTTGCATTTTTATCCTCGGTTGTAAGCAGTACCGTGTCATCCAAAATCTTTGCTATGCCTTTGTCTTGCAAAAAATTTAGTGTTCCCACGACGGAACTTCCAGTTTGCATTGAAAATTCTCCAAAGTTATCAAGCAAAAATCCGCTAAAAGTTACACCCGTTGGGGCATTTGCGTTGAGTTTTATATCTGTGTGTTTATTAAAAAAACCAAGTCCCGTGACACCGCCCAATTCTTCGGCTTTTTGGTTGTTTATCTCAACAAGATAGAGTTTTGTACGAATCATCTTGTTGACTTTTTTTGTACGTGTGATGTCCATCAGCTTTTTTATATCTATGCCAGCATTTTCAAGCACGGAGTAAACTCTCTTTTTTTGATGCGGGTCGCTAAACTCTCCAGAGATGACAGTTGAACCATCGCCTACTCTGCTTAAAAAAACTTTTGGTTCTAGCACGTTAATCATCTTTTGTACATAACCCAAATTCTGATTTACATAGATGTGATGGTTTTCTATGCTCTTATCATTATAAAAAATAAGGATGGAGGTATTGCCACTCTTCTTGCCAAAGAGTTTTAAAACTGTATTGGAAGGTTGATTTTCATTTAACACAGAAACATTTACAATCTCTTTGCTTCCTACGATGATTTTTTCTACCTTTTTTTCTAACGGAAGTACGTTGTACTCATTTTCAAAAACCACAATATCTTTAGCAAAAAGCGTTAGACAAAGAGTAATCATTAGCACTATTTTTTTCATTTTTTTCCTTTATTTGCAGCTAAGTTCTATCGTTGCATTTTGATCATGGTACGAATACGTGGTCATTTTAGTAACGAGATTTTTATCTTTTAAATATGTACCGTTATAGTCATAACTTACACTCACCTCAATATACCCCTTGCCTGCGCCATCACCCTTTCTGCTTCCTGCAAAACCAACGCTTTTGCCATTGGGACAAAAAGAGGAGAGCGCATTTTGAAGCAACTGGTTTTCAGGCAAAGAGGCATTTACGTCTTCAGATAAATCGGTCATGCCATTTAGTCTGCTTGTTGCCATGTTTGCGATGAGTTTTAGATTATTGTCAACACGCATCAAAGCCCAATAGTCCAAAAGAAATGTAACGATAAAAGCCATCGTCGGCAACACAACAAGGAGCAAAGCCATAATCTGTGCCAAGCCAAATCCGTTGCGCCAAGTCACTCTACTCTTCATAAGATATTTTTACCGTATGGATAACTGGAAGTTTTGGTTTGTTCTCAATCTTTGGTTTTTCTATCTTCTCTTTTAAAAGAAGCATCTCTTTCTCTTTTGCAAATGTGTCGTTAGCATCACTTGAGCATCGAACCATCCAAAGATGTCCACGATTTTCTTTTGTGTTATGCACTTTTTGCGCATTGAGTTCTTGCGTTTTGTAGTACATCGCTAGAAAATTTTTAATTTCCAATGGAGACATCTCCAAAATCAAAGTGTCCGCAACACTTCTTCTGCTCTGCTTCGTTTTTTCATCATACTCTTCATGCACCGTTTTTTGCATCTCTTTGGTGCCACTTGCAAAAGAGTGGATTTTGACATGCAGTGCGACGTATGTTGTCGCAAACTCATAATCATCCCGCTCTTTTTTAGATGGCGACACAGAGACTATGTCTATAAAATCATCTTTTTGCAAAGATATATCTAGGTTTTTAAACAGTTCAAGTGAAAGGGAAACGGTATCGCTGCTTAGGCGTTTTACTGCTGGTTCTTCCTCTTTTGCTTTTGGTGTCGCCACCTCCTTTTTATCTTCTTGGACAACTTTTGTAAGCGTGATTTTTTCAGGACGCAACGGCTCATTCGCAAAGATAACTACTTTTGCAAATCTTCCCAAAATCTCCTCTTTTGTAAGAGGCGTAAAGTTGATATAGCTCTTAGGAACTCTCTTGAGTGCTATCTCGTTTGCGCCAATACTCTCTCCCTCTTTGAGGTCTCTAGCAGACACATACACCTCCACTTGACTCTCAACCTGTTTTTTTAGCTCATTTTGTTTTGAGTACATTACAAGTGCAAGCGATGATGCAAACATTATCAGAGTAAGCAGTATCCCTATAAAAATCTTTGTCTTTTTCTCTCTCATTTAAACCCCTTTTAAAATTTTGGCATTAAAGCATCTGCTGCCATAGGAAAAGCAACCATCGCTATAATCGCTGGCAAGATAAACAAAAACATAGTAAAAGTAATGCTTATGTTCATCGTTGCCGCTTTTTTCTCTATGCTTAACATCTCTGCGGATTTTATCTCCTCAGACTGGTTTTCAAAGATACTCTTCACTCCGATACCCGTCTCTTCCGAGAGTTTCATGTAGCCGACAATCGTTGCAACCGCTTCAGAACCTGTTCTTTTTACCAAATTGGTATAAGCCACCTCGCTACTATATGTGATAAACTCATTTTTAAAACGTTTTGACTCTTCAAGCAAATCTTTCCCAAGCACCGTCGTACCTTTTATGGTAACCTCGTCTATTGCGTTATTTAAACCGCCGCCGCCCTCAAGGATGATGATAAGCAAATCGATAAATATAGCGAGGTCGTTGTCTATCCTTTTGATTCTTGCTTTTATCTGCTCTTCAAGATACAAAAACGGCATCAAAAATGCGATACTCAACCCCAAAACTCCCAGTGCGATTTGTATCATGGGAGAAAAATTTATGATAAAAATAAGCGAAAAAAGAGAGATTCCAGCAAGTATGGCAACCCCGATAATCTCGATAAACTCTTTTTGCGAAATACCGCCACGTGCAAGTTTGAGCTTAAAATCTCTATATTTTTCATTCTCTTTTTGTGTCAAAAGGGCCAAATCATACACCTCAAAAACAGCTTTAAGCCATCTCTTGTGTGTGTAGTTAAGATAGAAGTAGTACACCAAAAGCAGGACAAAACATGTCAAAGAGAGCTTTAAAACAAACATAGAAACCATCTCCATCACTTCTCTATCCTTGTTACAAATTTATTTGCCACCAACCCTAAAAAAATCCAAACAAAAATGGCGAGAAGCTGAAATCTTCCATATTTGGATGTCATAAAATAGTCATGAAGCTTCCCGTCAAAGTTGACATCAAGCGCAAAGTAGAGAAAAACCGCTATGAGTGCGACTATATAAGAACCTATGCTCCCCTCACGTGTTATCACATCCACTTTTTGCTGCATCTTTTTTCTATACTGAATCGTTTTTTCTACTTTTTCCAGAGTATTGGAAAATCTTCCGCCGCTTGCACGCCCTATTTTTACCGCAAGAGCAAAAATCAGAAGCTCTTTGGAGTTTACAAACCGATTGATATTTGCAAAAGCCTCATCCTCTCCGATTGTATTTTTTTCTTTAAAAAACTGTGCAAATATCTCCTTAAACATCTTTGAGTTGGAGACATCTACCGCTTTTACGATGGCTTGCTCAAACCCAACTCCGTTTTTCATCATTTTGACAAGAACAGAAATTGCGATGGCAAGAGCACTGTTAAAACTTTTTTTTCTATGTAAAATGATTGAACTTACAAGCATGTAAAAGATGAGCGAACCAAAAAACAGACCAAATCCCACACCACTGTAATGTTGTAAAAACAGCACAAAAAAGGAGCTAAAGAGAAACAAAAGAAGAAGATAAATGCCAAAAAAAATCCACACAGAGAACCTAAATCCTGCCAGTCTCATAACCGATTTTATGCGATTTTTGATAGATTTTGAAGCGTCTCTTTTTTGTGTTCTTAAAATCGCTTCATTTGCATCTCCTCTTTGAGACAACATGGCTCTTATGCCGTTTAAGTACTCCTCATGCGCATATTCCAAATAGACCCAATACAAAAGAGCCGATGCGCTTGCGCTAAATACAAAAAGCAGTAAAGAAGTTATGTACATTTCATTCATAATTGTAAGTTCGGCCATCTGTCTATGATATTTTTTCCATCCGCATAGGACGTTTGAATGATATCTGACATGTAGTGAGTCTCCCATCCGCACATACGGGTTGGTGTATAACTTTTGAGTTTTTCAACCAATATCTCTTTTGGGACGACAAAGTCATTGTCAAAGATGCGACTGTCCATCGCAACGCCATTTTGAAGCATTTTTGTTATAGCACGTGATGAAGCAGAAATAGCTCTAAATTTTCCATTAGAATCCATAACACTCTCACTCTCTTTGGACTTTTGAAATTCAAAAAGGTCAAGCATGGAGACCACACCGTTCTCTTCTACTCTTCTCTCTGGTTCAGAGATTTTTACGATGCGGCGTTTTCCATCAGGAAAGCGAACTATCTGCACAATCAAATCAACAGCGGAGATGATTTGAGAGCGAACAAAGCTCATATTTGCCGTTGGGCGAGCTTCTAAAAACATGTTTTCAATGCGAACTATCGCCTCTTTTGTATCATCTGCGTGGATGGTAGTCATAGAGCCAGGGTGTCCCGTGTTCATGGCATTGAGCATAGTTACGATTTCCGCTCCTCTGCACTCGCCGACGATTATCCTTCTTGGACTTGAGCGAAGAGCGGTGCGCAAGAGGTTTTCTATGGTTATCTCTCCAGCACCCTCTTCATTTGGCGGGCGTGCCTCAAATGCACGGATAGAGTGGCATGGAAGCTGCGGCTTCATCTCTTTTGTATCTTCAATAGTTAAGAGTTGGTCGCCCTCGTCTATAAAACGGGATATGGAGTTTAAAAACGTCGTCTTACCGCTTGAAGTACCGCCAGAGACAACGATGTTCAATTTCCCCTGCACCGCTTTTATGAGAAAATAGGCGATTTTTATATCCATCATGCCAGAGTCCACAAGCGTCTCAAAAAGAAGAGGAATCTCTCTGAATTTTCTGATAGTTATGTAACTGCCAGGCTTGCCATCTTTGTCAAGATTTGCCGCAATTGGCGGGATTTGCACCTCCACACGTGAGCCGTCAAAGAGCTTTGCAGAAGCGATGGGATGCGATTCATCCACCTTTCTGTTGGACTGCGACAACATTCTGCCGATGATTTTTTTGACCTCATCCTCACTTCTAAAACGAAACGGTGTCGCTATAGTCTGACCAGCATAGATGATGTCAATGTAGTCTTTTGTGTTGACCAAAATATCATTCAAATCCACTCCCGCCAAACGAACGATGGTACTAATAGGTCCATAATAGAGCAGATTGTCGATGATAAAGTCGGTATATTCCGCCTTGAGAGCATTTTTTGGCAACTCATACGTCGAGATGTGCTTGACGACTACCTCACGAATCATCTTCTCTGTCAACTCTGACTTGATATTTAGTTTTTCCACAAACGCATCATAAATCTTGTAGCCAAGCAAAAAAAACTCTTCGCTTCTATACATGAGCGGAAAACAGAGTTCAAAACACAACCCCTCCGATACATTTATCTTCTCGTTTTTTATGCCTGTATCGCTCTGAAAAAAAGAGCCTTTCATCTTCTCTTTTAAAGCCATTTTCTAACCTTTGACAATAGAGTCTCTTTTGGCTGCTTTACGATGACCAAAGGATTTTCTTTGTTGATAAAAAACTTATCTCCCATCATGGTAAGGCTCTTCATAAAAGGCGAATCAGGATAGACATCATGAACAAGCCTTGCATCCCTCCAACACTCTCTAAGATGCAACGCATCATTTGGCAGTGAAAAATCTATCTTAAAGTTATGCTTTAAACCTTTTGAGAGTATCTCATACGCTTGCTCTTCACTTACGCTTCCAAAGGAATCAGAACGATTTGCGATAATATGCGCCTTGTTGTACCATCCGCTTTTGTCGATGATGTCAATATATGTTTTTAAAATAGACATGGATGGGATGCTAAACTCTGTTACGATAAAAAGATTGTCTGCTATCTCTTGAATGTCAATCTCCAGCTCCACATCTTCAAAAATACCTGCATCTATGAGAACAATATCAAAGTACTCTTTTGTAAAATTGATAAAATTTAGAACTTTTTGAATGTTCTCTTGCTTTTCTAGCTCCTCTCTTTCTGTGTGTTTTTGGATTCCAGGGACAAAATAGAGATTATCGCTAAGTTTATACAAGCCGTTTTCCAGCAACTCCTCAACTGAGAGATTTTGTATGGTAGTAATATTTATGATATTTTTTTCAGGCTGAATACGGTTGAAAAAGAGGTTTGAAATCGATTTTGTATAGGCAAAATCTAAAAAAAGCACATTTTTTTCAGGATTGTTTTGCGCTATATTTTTTGCCAGATTCATGGTAATGGTTGTAGTTCCAACACCGCCGCTAATGCCTGTAAAAACAGAGATATTACTTTTCCCACGTCTTTTTTTGATAATGCTTTGTGAGTGAAAAATCAGCTCTCTTACCACGCCAATATTTGCATCCATTTCGCTCACATAAGAGTCAACGCCTATCTTTCCAGCCAAAAGCGAGTGTTCAACGCTATTTTTTCCGATGACAATCATATAGACATTTTTTCCAAAATGGATGTTTGAGAGTGCTTGGATATCCGAGAGTTCACTTACTCTGTAAATAAGCACAACATCTCTGTTTTTGCTTCTTGCATAAAAATTGATGAACTCCTCAATAGCGTTAAAATTTTTTATCTCCGTAAACTCGTTTTTAAGCTCCGTAAAACACTCTTTGTCTCTGTTGGATATATAAGCGATTATCATTAGTTTACTTTTCCTTACTTGATTTTTACGATTTCTATAGTTTGCGTATTGCGCTGCGACAACGGGTCAAGTTCTACTTTTTTGATATTTAGTATCAAACCTCTTTTGATGCTGTTTTCGATATCCATTATCTCGTATGAGCCAAACAACATGGAAAGCACGCTATTCATTAGTGATGTTATCAAGCTGATGGGATTGAAACTTCCACTGCCTGTCCAATCAAAAAGTACATCAAAGATTCCCTTGCTGCCTGTTGATTCTTGACACCAAGTTATCCATTGGTCATCATTCCACCACTCCTTACCATCAGGGCTTTTGACAAATTGTGTTCCGCCTTCAACAAAAGTTTTTGTCCATAATGGGATTAGCATCAAAGTAGTTTTTTTTACCTTGCAGCTGTTTATCATATCCCCATAAACAGAGCGAATCTTTAAGAGTTTAAAATTTGCAAAATCATCAACCTTTGCTCCACTGTTTGTGATAGCTATATTCATAGTCATAGCATCCGCTTCGCTATACTCATAAGTTCTCTCAACTGGAGTTGCTACAATACTTTGCTTGCTTGAGCCAAAAAGCAATGTTTTCATAAAATTTGTCAAAGTAGTGATTGGCTTGAGTATATTTTGCAAAAAAGAGAGCTTGTTATCATCGCTTCCGCCGACATCTTGCATGTAAGGAACTTTCTCAATCTCCGCCGTCATCGCTAAAAGCGCATTTTCAGTATCTCCCATGATAGTATTTGACTCTATTTTTGTGGTTTTAGAGTTGCTAAAAAACGGCATCCACACATCCATGCCAAAACCACTCATAACACGACACATAAGCCCATCACTTGAGAGATTTATAAACATAAACTTGCACTTATCCTGCTCTGTTGTTTTTCTCGCTTCATCATAATGAAGCAAAGATGCAGGAGTATTTAGTTTTGTTGCAGTATCTATTTGCGTTGCCTCTATCTTTTCAAACGGCTTGGTCATTCTATGTTTTTTTTCAATACCTGCAATAATATTTGCGATATAACGCTCTCGTCTATCAACCGCCGCATCACTTCTTGGGTCGTACTTTACATCTGCTATATCTGGATTGCCAAAAAAGTCACTCCCAAATCCCAAAGTTTTGCTAAACATAAAATCAAAAATTCCAGCAATAAAGCTAAAAAAGCTTCGCTTTGAGCCGTTTTGCGGCACTAAAGGCTCTTTGTAGTACTGCTCATCTCTTAAAATATCAAGCGGATAAAAGCCTTGAGCATCCGATTCACTAAAATCCCCTGCCAACGTAAAAGTAACCTCATACTCATCATTTCCGATAGAGTTGCCCAGCACTTCATTGTTGATAAGAAAGGGTTTTTGCCCCGAACACCCCTCTTGAGGCAGTGTTCCATCAAGCGTACACGCAGAGGTTGCTTCAACTTTTATATTGAGCGTTCCTGTTTTGGAAATATTGGTATGATTTGATTGTTTGTTGTTGGGGTTGAAAAATCTGCTCCAAAAATTATCTACTTTAAAGTC
This sequence comes from Sulfurimonas sp., assembly GCA_030247515.1. Classification (GTDB taxonomy): domain Bacteria; phylum Campylobacterota; class Campylobacteria; order Campylobacterales; family Sulfurimonadaceae; genus Sulfurimonas. The sequence goes on from JAOTSA010000037.1 coordinate 16,743, forward strand.
AGTTGTCTTTATCGTCACATCTCGCTGATAAACACTATCTCCATACTCATTATTTCCTATGGCATTCTCGGCACCAAAAGTCGTTGTTGTCTCAGTAGGCGCAGCATTTGTCATTGTTAAAATTGCTAAAAACAGTACTATTTTTCTTATCATTTTCTTTTCCTACTTATGTATTTTGTTGACAACCATTATCTCATCAATGTACGCATCCACAGCAGCATCTAGTTCCGCTTCACTCATTTGCGGATTTGCTTTTGCAAGCTCATATCTTCTCTTCATGGCAGACACAACAAGGCTCTCTTGAAGATGTTGCAGGTTTTCTACTTCAGTTACTCTGTGAAGGTTATCCCCCTCAAAACCAAGTGTCCATATAAACCAAAAAAGAGCCATGATTGCCAAAAGCAACGGTACAAGTGCGACTGATGCTCTTCTCATTTTTTTCATCTTACATAATCCCCAATTGCCGCAAAACTCATAGCAGGCGCAAATCCAAAACTGTTTTTCTTCTTTATCCCCAAAAGAATGAGGTGAAGCAACCCAGAAACAACAACGAAATAACCCAAATCTTCAAGTCCAACAAACAGTGCGCTAAAAACACCAAACCGAAGGTCTCCGCCGCCAAATTCCAAATTTAGTAAAATCGGAATCAAAAAAATAGTCAAAATTACCCCAACAGCTATAAAATCTGTAGTTTTTAACGACCCGTCCAGAAACTTTAAAACAACGATAAAAAAAATAGCAGGAAGCATGATAAAATCTGGTATTACTTGATATTTCCAGTCATAATAGGAAACTATCAATCCTACAATTATAAAAAAATATAATAATATCATTGCTCTTGTCCTATAACTTTTTTTTATATGTGATTTTTTCATCACAATTATATATCGGATTTCTTTATATT
>JAOTSA010000169.1 GCA_030247515.1 Sulfurimonas sp.
CTTCTATATTCTTTGATTTTTCATAACACAGTGGACAAATAACTTTCTGCAAATCAGGTCATTTTATTTTATAAGCAAATTTTGCTTTGGATAGTGCTACTTTTGCTAAGTTTAGTTTCAATCCCCTAAAATCGGGTCATTTGTCGTGAATAGCCTAAAATAAGCTACAAACGAGCAGTATTGTAAAACATCAAGACTTAAATTATCTCGTGTGTGCAGTCTTTTTTGCAAAAAGTTCACAAAACTATGCCATATTTCAAAATGCAACTTCACAGTTTTAACAGTAAGATTTCAAAGAATGCCTACTTTTAGGGTTTTCGTACTTAAAAAAAGTTCGCAAACCTACTCTATATTTTTCTAAAAGTTGAGATTTTCTAACTTTCTGTAAGGTAAGCATGGCTATCTGAGCTGTTCTTTCGCTTTTCTTACAAGTTCTAAAACAAAATCTGAGCCTTTGTTGTTTTTAGAGGCTTCCCATTTTTTAACAAAGTCTTGAAGTGCTGTTTTTAGTTTGGCTTTGAACGCTGGGTTATGGATACTTTCCCATGCTTTTTGAGCGTCACTATTGACTTGAGAAAATTTATTTTGTTGTTGCGCTTGTTCTAAAGAATTTTGTAAAGCTTGTAATTTGTCGATGTTTTGATTATCGTGGTATTTTGAGATGAAATTTTTGATAATTTGAATATCGTTGGAAGATAAAGCTTTGTCTAAATCTTCATTTTCTTTTTTTACTTTAGCTTCTTGTTCAGCTTGAAGTTTTTGAGCTTGGGCTTCTTCTCTTGCTTTTTCTTCTCTCTGTTTTTTTATCTCATCTTTTTTAAAAATCAAAGATTTTTGTTCATCACCACTTAGTAAAGATTTGACGCTAAGTGATTTGATACTATTAAGAGCCGTATAATTTTTCAGATAATCCTTCTCTCCTCCAGTTTTATTTTTAGCAAATTCTGGCAAATCTAAATATTTTAGTTCTGAATTACCTTCATTTTTTTGCTCTGTTGCCATTGAAACCAACTCTTTTAGTTGTTCACTGCTTGCCCAGTTTTGGATTTGCTCTCCGATGGCTAGTTCAAACTCTTTGATGTAACCATTTATATCTTTTACACCATCCACGCTTAGCTCTATTTTGCCATAGCCTAACGATTTTGCCATACCGATATTGTGAAAAGTTTTTGGTGTGTTGTGAAAAGTTAGAGCAGAGAGTAAAGCACCAATTTCACATCGTTTAAGATTGTGGTATCTTAGTTTGCCTTTGAAAACTACACCATCTTTTAATGGTGTGAAAGTTGTAACGATGTTGTCATTGCCAGTATCTGTTGCTTTTGTGGTTTGATTTGAGTTATGGATAGGGTATCGTTTGCGACCTGCTATCTCAAAATCTCCATCCATAAAAGTTTTAAAGAGTTTTCCGTCATACTGTCTCACATAAATAGGATAATAAGAAGCTCGTGGAGTGCCTAAAATCTCTTTTCTTGAAGCTAGTTGAGCTATGTCTTGGGTGGCTTTAAAATGGCTAAATTGCACACGCCCTTTTAACGCTCCTTTGTTATTTTTACTAATATAACCAAACATTGTTTGAGCTAAATCCAAATCTTCATTTTCAAAATGGCTCTTTGGAATGCCATCTTTTATACTATGAGAATAAGGTAATTTATAAAGATATGAAAGTCCAAAGTGTTTTATTTGATTGCCCTCTTTTTGGAAAAATACGGGTACTTTTTCACCATGTTTAAGTTTTTCTTTCCAATAACTCCAGTCTGGTGACTCTTTTGGTTCAGTCTTGCGTTTATCAAAATAGGCAAATTTAAAGTTTTCCATTACCTCTTTTGAGACACTCAATTCACCTTTTGGAGCAAAAAAAAGAAACTCATAGCCTTTACCATCACCCATTTTTCCAGTATCTTTTCTTGGAGTTGGTTGTCCAGTAAGCACTAAAATAGCCTGTTTTTTA
>JAOTSA010000170.1 GCA_030247515.1 Sulfurimonas sp.
CCCTTAAGGTACTAAAAATAGGCTTTCCAATAACTATTCGTCCCTCAATACCGTCTTTTTTTGTCTTAATACCCCAAACATTATGAAATACAACAATTTCATCATCATAAGTTCCAACATAAAGAACAACATGTCCTTTTTTATAGAGTAGTGTTTGAAAAGGGATAGCGTTTTCTTTTATGATTTTTATCTTATCTTTATCATCCAAATCTTTTAAAGAGATGACCTTTCCAACTCTACCCTGCTGGTAGGAGTTTCTAGGGAGCCAGATGCCAAAGGGTGTGAACATGTCTCGCAAAGTTGAAGAGCAGTCTCTCTGCTCATACATCCCGCCCCAACCATAATTTGTTTTTGAAACTTCGCTTATAGCTCTCTTTAAGTTCTCTGCACTGAGTGGCAAAATCTCTTTTGTAGCAATAACTTTTGCGATTTTTGCATCTACAATAATCGCTTTTTGTCCCATCCCCGCTTTTGCGACTGCAACTGTATAGGATGTTTCATCTTCAGAAATAAATGGGAGTGTCATCCCTATTTTAGATGAAAATAGAAAGTTTCCATCCATATCATAGATGGCTTCACCCTCTTTTGTGATTGCCAACTGTTCCTTGTTTTGCCAAAAATCTTTTTGCGCATCTTCCAAAACAACAAATTCGTGAGTTTTTACCCATCCAGATGCAAAAGAGGCAAAAACATACGCCCACTCTCTATTTTTTGAGTAGTGCGAGATGAATATAGGCGTATTCGCATGAACAGTGCTATTTTGAAGATAGTCAAATGGAAAACCCTCTCCTGCAAGCAAAGGGTCTCTCAAGAGTGGTCGGATAGTTGGAAAAACTCTTAAGTTTAACTCTCTAAGTGTCAAACCTTTTGCGCTCAGTGTACCATAGTCATCAAAGTTTGCATTTTGCAGCATCGTATCAAAAAAACTCTGGTCAAGTTTTTGTAGATTTTCTCCATAACTCGCTTCTGGACGATATGTACTAAATCCCCATTTTACGGACTCTAACTTCTCTTTTGGCTTCTCCTTATTCCAGATGTGAAAATGCAGAGTGTTGTACTTTTTTTGGATCTCATAAAGTGAAACATTTTCATCAATATTTTTGCAAAAATATGCTGCATCTTGTGGGATGCGCTCTAAGTCGGCTATTTTTGACGATTCTAAAGAACTTTTTTTAGCGTCATGTACAGCACATCCTCCAAGCAAAAATAGCATCAAAACTATCAATAAATTTTTCATCTTCATCATCATTAGTCAACACTTCCAAATCTGCTTACAACTCTTCCGATAACTTCAATCTCACTTTGGTGTAGTGTTTGCATGGCATAAACAGGGTTGTCAGAGATGATATCTACTCTGCCATCGAGTCTTTTTTGCACTCTTTTTATAAAAAGTCCCGCTTCAGTTCTTATGGTAAAAATCCCGCCTCTTGCTAAGTCTGTTTTGGCTCTGTTGACAAAAACAACATCGTTATAGCTAAATGTTGGTTCCATAGAATCGCCTGTAACGTTTATGGCTTCTATGTTTTTAAGTTCTCTCTCGCCGCCAAGCATCGCTACAAACTCTTGAGGTATCTGTATCATCTGGTTCTCTTCTTCATCAGAGTCAGCACCCCCACCTGCAGAAGCACTTATTTGTCCAAAATATCTCACCATAAAAAATCTGTTTGTTGCCGCAACAAGGCTTTCTGGCGATTGTCCGTAAAGCAGCCAGTTGATAGAGATAGATTTGATGGCACAAAAATCTAAGAGTTCCCCAAAAGGAACTTTGTTTCGTTTTTTCATCGTTGCAAAATTCATCTGTGAAATTCCCAAAATATCTGCAACATCTTTGTCATACATCTTCTTCCCGTTAAACTCTGTGGAAACTATACTTTTAATCTCTTCTACTATATCGAGAAAACTTTTCATATCACACCTCATAAATGTTTGAATTTACATCATTATAA
>JAOTSA010000038.1 GCA_030247515.1 Sulfurimonas sp.
TCGTAGTCAAATAATCCTCTGCTTTTTTTGCTCATCTTATCTCCTCCATTGCTTGTGACATTTGTATCTTTTATTTTATCGAATTGGGGCTGTTTTTAAAATATGGTGGGTTTTTAGAGGTGTCCTAAAGTAACAGCTAGTTTTGGCGTAACGCAGGTAAGGGCTGATGATGATATCAAAAATGCCATTGATAGAGCAGACAATGCGCTCTATATGGCAAAAGATGCAGGAAGAAACTGTGTTATTCACATAGATTAGAAAGAGGGCGGTGCTATATACTTTCCTCTAACAAAACGGCATCCTTCCCCTTTTGGAAATATTTTACGGCGTTCTATCCACTGATGTGACTCACTCTTCTCATCAAGACTGATTTTTGCTTTTTGTGCGTCTAGCTCTAAGATAGTGCCGCAATTAGTTTGCATACCGACTTGAAGTTTTTTTCTAAATGCTTCGACACTGTTTGCATGTTGATGGATAGCACTCTCCTCTTTTTTTGCCAGATAGATATTGTCTCTCTCAAGTTGCTGCTCACTTTTGTGATACAAATCTTGATAAGTTCTTGATGGTTTTTGAGGAGCTTCTTGTTTTGTCAGCAAACTTTCTCTGAGACTTTGTAGATTTTTATTTGCTAGTTGGAGCATCTCATTTGCTTTTTCATAATCTGCATATTTTTTTACAAACTCTTCAAGTTCATCTGTAGTTGCTGCATTTTGAAACTGCTCTTGGCATAGAGCAAACTTAAAGACCTCTTTTTTCGCCTCAATGGCATCAAAAAGTTTTATAGTATTGACAACTCTGTCAATCTCTGTTTTACTTATGTACTTGTATTTTGCAACATTATCATCCGCATGAGCTATAAGTTGCGAGACGTTTTGTGCTTCTGGAAGAGTGCTAAAGCGTGTTGTGCAAGGGGTGTATTTTGTACTGTTTGTCTCTTTGCATAGATAGTAATTTAGTTTTATCGGTTTGAGTTCATCCTCAAAATGTGGATAAACATTGTCATAACTCTCTGTTACCCTAAGAATCTCTTGATTGGTAAATTTTCTTTGAACTACTGGTTTATCTTCGATTTCTAGTATCTTCCAACCCTCTTTGTTTTTTTCAATAAGTGCATAGTAGTAACCGCTTTGGCTGACATAATCACTTTTGGATGCTGGAGCTTTTGGAGCTTTTACTTGAGGCTGTTGTGACACACATCCTGCAAAAAAGAGAGAAGATAAAAATGTGTAAAATATAGTTTTGTAAAGCATGGTATTCCTTTGGAAATTGTAGTTTAAGAGTGGATTTATAGCATATTTTTTGGTTGCTTCACTCGCATTTTCATTGACAACTAAGTGCCAATGAAAATCGATGGAGCAAGTTAAGTTACCGCAAGAGGTTTGGTTTGGTTACTCTATTTCAGCGTCGATAACGTCATCATCCGCTTTTTTCTTTGAAGTATCAGCACTTCCTGCATCTCCTTCATTTCCTTTGTACATCTGCTCTGCCATTTTGTGGCTTGCTTCTGTCAAAGTTTTTACTTTTGCTTCGATTTGCTCTTTTGTAGCATTTGTATCTTTTAGTGTATCTTTGAGTTCAGTGATAGCCGATTCGATTTTTGCTTTCTCATCTGCACTGATTTTCTCGCCGATTTCGCCTAAAGATTTTTCAGTTTGAGCGATAAGCGCATCTGCTTGGTTTTTAAGCTCTACTAGCTCTTTGCGCTTCATGTCTTCTGCTTTATGAAGCTCTGCATCTTTAACCATTTTGTTAATCTCATCTTCGCTAAGTCCAGACGAACCGCTGATAGTGATAGACTGAGATTTGCCCGTACCTTTGTCAGTTGAGCTAACAGTGAGTATTCCGTTTGCATCGATGTCAAAAGTAACTTCGATTTGAGGTACGCCTCTTGGAGCTGCTGCAATGTTTCCTAGTTCAAACAGACCTAAAGATTTGTTATCTCTTGCAAACTCTCTCTCGCCTTGAACGACCGAGATGCTAACCGCTGGCTGGTTGTCCTCTGCTGTTGAGAAGATTTGAGACTTTTTAACAGGGATTGTTGTCCCTTTTTCGATGATTTTTGTCGCAACGCCGCCTAAAGTCTCGATGCCGAGTGAAAGTGGAGTAACGTCAAGAAGAAGAACATCTTTAACATCTCCTCTTAAAACACCGCCTTGGATAGCCGCACCCGCTGCAACAACTTCATCAGGGTTTACGCTCTTGTTTAGAGTTTTACCGCCAAAGTAGTCTGAAACCATCTTTTGAGCAAGTGGAACACGGATAGAACCACCAACCATGATAATCTCTTTGATATCACTGTTTGACAAGCCAGATTCTTTCATAGCTGTTTTGATATGTGTGATAGTCTCTTCAACAAGTTTTTCAATCATACTCTCAAATTTTGCACGAGTAAGTTTGATAACCAAGTGTTGAGGACCTGCTTGTGTCATAGTGATAAACGGTAGGTTAATCTCTGTTTCAGTTGATGAACTTAACTCTTTTTTTGCATTTTCAGCCGCATCTTTTAAGCGTTGAAGTGCCATTTTGTCGTTTTTAAGATCTACGCCGTGTGATCTTTTGAACTCGCTGTTTAGATAGTCAACGATTTTGTTGTCAAAGTCATCTCCGCCTAAAAATGCGTTTCCGTCTGTTGATAGAACCTCAAAAGTACCCTCGCTAATCTCTAAAACCGTAACGTCAAATGTCCCGCCGCCTAAGTCGTAAACAAGAACATTCTCATCACCCTTGCTCTCCAAACCGTATGCAAGTGCAGAAGCAGTCGGCTCGTTGATGATACGAAGAACATTAAGACCAGCGATAGTTCCTGCATCTTTTGTAGCTTTTCTTTGTGCATCGTTAAAGTATGCAGGAACCGTGATAACTGCGTCAGTTACGGTAGAACCTAAGTAAGCTTCTGCATCCTCTTTGAGCTTTGAGAGAATCTTTGCAGAAATCTCTTGCGGAGTGTAAATCTTGCCCGCAACATCAACCGCCGCCATACCGTCTTTGTTTACTATGTTGTAAGTTACTTTGTCGTGAGCGGCTTTTGCGTTCTCCTCACTCATCATAAGACCCATAATTCTCTTGATAGAAGAGATAGTTTTGTTTGGGTTTGTGATAGCCTGACGCTTTGCAGGGTCGCCTACCAAAACCTCGCCTTTATCTGTAAAAGCTACAACGGATGGAGTTGTATTTTTACCCTCTTTATTTGGGATGATTTTTGCCTCACCGCCCTCATAAACTGCAACACATGAATTTGTTGTTCCTAAATCTATACCTATTACTTTACTCATACTTTTTATCCTTAATTTGATTTAATTTAAAACTAGACTTCTTGCATAACCTAGATCCTGAATCAAGTTCAGGATGACGAAAGCTCATAAATATCGTCATTCCAAACTTGATTTGGAATCTAATTTTTAAGTTATGCAAGAAATCTACTATATAAACGAATGTTAATTCGCTACTACAACCATCGCTTCACGCAACGGTCTCTCTTTGTACTTATAACCAGTTTGAAAAGTTTGAACTATCTGTCCGCTCTCTACTGTGTCGCTATCGACGCTTTGGATTGCGTTGTGGATATTTGGGTCAAAAGGCTCATCGTGAGAGACCATTTTTACGCCATGTCTTTCTAGTGAAGTGATAAGCTGTTTTTGTGTCAGCTCAATCCCCTCTTTGAGTTTTGTTAAAAGTTCCTCACAGTTTGCATCACTCTTTACCGAGTTCAGCGCACCATGAAGAGAGTCTAGTACGGGAATCATATCTTTTGCAAATTTTTCGTTTGCGTACTCAACCGCTGTATATTTTTCTCTCTCTAATCTTTTTTTGATGTTTTCAAAATCTGCATGAACACGTGCATATTTGTCTTTGAGTTCACTTAGCTCTGTTTGCAAAAAATCAAACTCATTTGCTACTGCTACCGCTTCTGCCGCAGCTTCATCCAATTCAGATTTTTCAATATCTTCGTTTTGAACTTCTTCTTTTATCTCTGTCGCCATAACTGCTAAACCACTCCTTTTCTAAAAAGATAGCACAATTATACATATTGAGTGTAACAATGTCAAGAGATAGTTGAGTGATTTTGCTAAATAACCTTTAGTCTATTTGTGTCAAGTTTATGATGATGATGAATGAAACAACTCTTCATTTAAAGCAAGTTCGGATTTTGGCTCTGCTATATAATATCCTTGCATATAGTCGATATCAAGCAGAAGAAGTTTGTCATACACCTCTTTGGAGTGGACAAACTCTGCTATGGTCTGCATGTTGCTTTGCAGAGCAAAGTGGACGATGCTTCTTACAACTTTAAAATCTTTGCTGTTAATGTGAATATTTTTGATAAGTGAGCCATCGATTTTGAGATAATTCGCCTCTGTGTCGATAATGCGCTTGAAGTTTGAGTAGCCGCTTCCAAAGTCATCTATAGAGACTTTTGCTTTGAGTGAGTGAAGCAGCTGAATCTTTTGTTTAAAGAGTTCTATATCATCCACTTCATCACTCTCTAAAATCTCAAAAGTAACACGTGATGCAAGGTGGTCGTCTGCATGGAGTGCTTGAACTATGGTCTCTTCGATATCATGGTTGTTCAGGTCTGTAAAACTGATGTTGATACTAACTTGTTTTTGGTTTGTTTTAAATTTTTCAAAAACAAGTGCCAAAATCCTTTGTGTGAGTTTATAGTGCATGTTGGTATGTTTTATTTGTGGTAAAAACTGGTATGGTGGTATGATTTTGCCATCTTCACCGATGATGCGTACAAGTGCCTCATACTTAAAGATTTCGCCTGTTTTATGGTTGTAAATGGGTTGGTAGTAGCATGTGACACGGTCGTCATCAAGTGCCTCTTTAACAAAAGCCAAATCTTTTGAGGAAGAGGATGATGAATCGGTTGACTCCTTTTTTTCATCATAAACGATGATTCTGTTTCTTCCGCCTTTTTTGGCTTCATAGAGCATTTTGTCGGCTTTTTTTATCGCTTCCTGTAGGTTTTTTTCTAAGGATGGATTGCTGTGCAGACCTATGGAGACGGTTACGTTGATTTCGTTTCCATCATAGACGAACTTCTCTTTGGAGATGTTATGCCTCACTCTCTCACAGATATCTCTTTTTATGTTTTCACGGTTGTTGATGAGAAGCAAAAACTCCTCTCCGCCATAGCGTATGAGGATATCACTCTCTCTGATGGAGCTTTTTACTATTTTGCTTACATTAGAGAGGATGTGGTCGCCTGCTTTGTGACCATACGTATCATTGATGAGTTTGAATTTGTCCAAATCAAGCATCGCCAAGGAGTAGTTTTCAAGATTTAGGATAGTACTAATCTCTTCAAGGTAGTTTCTGTTAAATGTTTTTGTGAGTGGGTCGGTAAAAATCTTTTTTCTAGTGATAAAATAGTGAAAAATCTGTATAAGTGTCATCGCCATAAAGATAACGATAAATACCGCAAGAAGCGTAAAGAGAGTTTCTATGGGTTTGATGGACTCTAGGATGATTGCTTTTATGTCTGTTGTAAAGTCGATGTTAAAAAGAGCGACAACCTCGCCATCTTTTATGATGGGATGCAGATAGGTTATGTAGAGGTTTTCAACATTTTGCTGTTTGATGATTTGTGGTTTCTTGGTAGTATAAAGAAGCTTGTACTCTGGTGTGTTGACATCAAACTTTTGGTTAAAATTTGCCTTGTCTGTTTTAGAAGCATCTAGTAAAAAGCGAAACTTCTCTTGGTCGTCTTTGTAGAGGATATAGGCGTATTTTACATCAGAGGCAAGCATCATGGATAGTATCTCTTCACACTCTTTTGCATGCTCTTTTGACTCAAAAAATGTTGGCAAATCTTTGATATTTTGTGCTAAAGCGTGTGAAACTATCCGCTTTTGCAACTTCTCAAGCACATCAGAAATCTGGACAATTTCATGTTTTTCTATACTTTCAAAGACTTTTGCTTTTGCTTTTGTAATTTCGCCGTAGGTATAAACAAAAAAGAGTCCAAGAAGAAAAAGAAGAAAAAAGATGAAGAACTCTCTTCTCTTTACCATATCTTCTCCTCGACATACATCTTAAGTTCTTCTGTGATTTTGATGTTTTGTTGCTTTGTTCTTGACTCTATGAGTACCACGTTTGGTCTGCCTTTTTTCCAAAACATCGAACCAAAACTCTCTGGTATCTCTTGAAGCAGAGCATAGTCAAGTACAAATACCGCTTTCTTGCATGTCTCTTTTAAAAGATTTTTCTTCTCTTGAACAACAAGCAGTGTTGCTTGATGACAATCGTCAGTTATGCGAAAACGGCGGCTTTTTTCAAACTCTTGAAGAAGATTTTTATTGTCAGACCAAAGAACAATCTCTCTGTGCATCTCTATATTTTGAAAGATTTTCTCTAAAATTTGCGCTTGAATAACATCTCTTTCGTTTGCAAAAAGAGTAAATACCAAGAGTAGAAGAAGAAAAAGTTTTTTCATCTAAAAAATATACTCCAAAGTTAGTATCGCTCTTCTATCGTATGGTGCGATTTTAAGACCGTTTATGCCTATTTGGCTTGCTCTGTCAAAGAGATTTTCGCCTTTGAGTTTTAAGTCAAGCTGTTTGCTGTAGTGGTAAATCGCTCCAGCGGTATAGTCTAGTCCAGTGTTTATCTTTTGATTATAGACACCATCATAAGAAGATCTGTAGATGAGTTCATTGTAGATGTCAAATCTGCCAACGCTGTTGTAAAGCTGTAGCAATGCACCGTTATTTGGGCTATACTCAGTGCCTTGTTTGTACGCTCTAAAGTACTCTGCTATGACTTTATTTTCCGCATCAAATCTATAAGTTGCATTGATGTAGTACTGTCCAAATGTCATAGTTTCAGGACTGGTTACGTAAATCTTGCTGATGGGGTTAAAGCTGATGCCATCTTTTGTTTTTGTGCTTGCACCGCCGATTTTAATGGTCATAGCGTTTATTTGCTGCTCTAATTCTATTTTTCCAACAAGAGATTTGATGCTTTCTAGGTTGGCATTTGTGTAGTAAAATGGAGAAAACGTTGTTTCAGAGAAGAGCGGATAAAAATACCCTTTTTGTATAAATGCTTTTACTGATGTTGTGTCACTTAATGTGCTTAAATAGCCAACACGCAATATGTTTTGTGTGTCTGTAGATGTCTGATGGTTGTCATAGTGGTCGAGTTTTGCACCAAACGTCAAGACATTGTTACTGTTGATGTTGTAGGCATCCTCGAAGTAGAGCATATAGATATTTAAATCTCTTGGACCTATAAAGAGGCTTTTGTCTGCTCCGTCACTTTTGAGTTTCTCAACCGAAAAACTTCTTTTCTTAAACTGCATACCAAATAGCAGTTCATGGTCATTGTAATTTTTGCGTTTTTCTAAGATTGCGTTGTATGTCTCTGAAGCAGTTTGTGTTTCAAGAAAGTTGGAGATGGAGTTGTCTTGAAGAACCAAACCTGAACTGTCTCTGTTTGTCAAATCGACATTCTCGTAAGAGGTGTTGAGGATAAGTTTTATGTTGCCCTCAAAATATTTTGTAAACTGTGCGTAAAAATTTTTTGTATAAAACTCTCCATCATCAATGGACTTGCCAAAACCGCTAAAGAGATTGTCTTTTTCTATGGCAGAACCTACCTCTACTTTAAAGTCGTCTTTTTTAGCGAGGTTAAAGTTAAACTGCCCTCTTTTGCCATCCCTTGAGAGTTCTGAACCGTTTGGTATGGCGTACTCTTTGGAGTCGTAGTTGCTTACATCTAGGTTTGCAAGATAGGTGTAGCCCTCAAAGCTGTTTGCCTCTATGACTTGTGTTCTGCTTCCGCCTCTTGAGTCAACTGACGCTTGAAGTGCGGTTACGTTTTCACGTGATGGCTCTTTCGTGTAGAGTTTTATAACCATACTTCCAGGTTCGCCGTTGAATGATATGGCGTTAGAAGCCTGATAGACCTCTACGTGGTCTATAAAGTTAAGCCCCATTTTGCCAAATTGGGTAAGTCCTGTGCCGCTTGTAAGAGATGTGACCTCATAGGAGTCTATAAAAACTTTGACGGTTGAGATAGTTTTTTCGGAGTAGGGGGTTTTGACAAGAGTACTCATGCCAAATTTTGTAGCCATAAGTGTGTGCATTTTGATAGTTTTTAGCACATCGTTGAGTGTGTAAGCCTGCATCTTGTCTAAATCTGAGCGTGTAAATACTGTTAGATGACCAGATATATCCCTCTTTGTCTCATGAGAGAGTTCACTTGCCTCACGGTACTGCGAGAGCAAATCATCAAGCTTTGCCTCCTCTGCAACAAGGAGAACTCCGAAAAAAAGAGGTATAAAAAATAGCTTCAAGAAAAACCTTAATTTTTGTAAAATATATAAAAGTATATATTTTTTGTTCTTATTTTATGCTTGCATCAGCGAGCGTGAGGCAAAAAAGAGCCTCTTTGTTGTTTTGCTTCAAAACGCCGATTGCCTCACTAAAGGTAAGCCCTGTTGTGATGATATCATCAACCAAAATAAGCTCTTTTGCTTCTATGTTTTCTAGTCTAAAATCTCTAGGGTTTTGCATGCGAAACTCTCTGCTTTTGCCAGAGTAAGTTTCTCTGTTTTTTGCTCTAAGTTTGCCAAACTCTGGTTTGATGCAGCTGCTCTTAAGTGCTTTGTTCAAGATGGCGGTGTGCGAATATCCACCTTTTGGCACATCATCAATGGCAAGAGAGGTAACTTTTGTCTCATACGCAAACTCTTTGGCAAAGAGAGCAAGAGAGTTTTGCGCCAAAATGGTATATACATAGTAGCCCAAATCGGTATGTTTGGTGTGGAGTAGCGTTTTGATATCGTCGTATTTGTAAAAGGAGATAACTTCTACGTTGTGGAGGATTTTTCGTCTATAAAGAGAGGGCGTTAAAAACGTACTTTGACACTTGCGGCAGATGTGTGAGAGCGAGAGGCGTTCACACATCAAACAACGCATGTTAGTCCATCTTTAAAACAGACATAAACGCCTCTTGCGGTAGTTGCACTTTTCCTATCGCTTTCATACGCTTTTTACCCTCTTTTTGCTTCTCTAAAAGCTTTCTTTTTCGGGTAATGTCTCCGCCGTAACATTTGGCGGTAACATTTTTGCCCATACTCTTTACGGTCTCTCTTGCGATAACCCTGTTGCCTAAAGAGGCTTGGATAGCGACTTCAAAGAGCTGGCGTGGAACTATCTCTTTCATGTTTTTAACCAGCGCACGTCCACGGTACTCGGCGGCGGAGCGGTGTACGATGATGCTGAGCGCATCCACGACATCGCCTGCAACAACGACATCAAGCTTGACAAGGTCGCCCTCTCTAAAACCGATAGGCTCGTAGTCAAAACTTGCGTACCCTTTTGAGATGGACTTGAGTTTGTCGTAAAAGTCAACGACGATTTCGTTCATCGGGAGCGAATACTCAAGCATAACTCTGCTCTCGTTGAGGTAGCTCATCTTGTCCTGTACGCCTCTTTTGTTTACCAAAAGCGTGATGATATTGCCCAGATAATCAACCGGAGTGATAACGGTTGCTTTGACATAAGGCTCTTCTATGCGCTCTATTCTGCTTACATGCGGGAGTTCTGACGGGTTTTGTACCTCTACCGTTTCGCCGTTTGTGAGATAGACATTGTAAACAACAGATGGAGCCGTTGCAATAAGGTCAAGGTCAAACTCTCTCTCAAGCCTCTCTTTGATAACCTCCATATGAAGCATCCCAAGAAACCCGACACGAAAGCCAAATCCAAGTGCTACCGATGTTTCAGGCTCATAAGAGAGTGAAGAGTCGTTGAGCTTGAGCTTGTCAAGCGCATCACGCAAATCTTCAAATTTGTCTGTATCTATCGGGTAAATCCCCGCAAAAACAAACGGTTTTGCAGGCTCGTACTTCATAACAGGTTCTAGGGTCGGGTTTTTAGCATCGGTGATGGTGTCGCCGACATTTACGACATGAACCTCTTTTAGTCCAAGTACGACGATGCCTATCTCGCCGCTTTTGATAACAGCAGTTTTTTTGCGTTTGAGCGGGTGAGGATACATAAGGTCTAGTACCTCATGCTCTTCGCCGTTGCTCATAAGGCGTACTTTTTGCCCCACTTTTATCTCGCCGTCAAACACACGCACAAGTGCCAATGCACCAAGATAGGAGTCAAACCATGAGTCATAGATGATAGCTTTGGTCGTTGCGTCGGGATTGCCCACCGGTGCAGGGATACGGTCAACGATAGCATCAAGAAGCTCACGGATGCCGATACCTGTTTTTGCGGAGACCAAAACAGCGTCTGTTGCGTCTATGCCGATGCTTGACTCTATCTCTTCGGCTGCTTTTATAGGATCTGCGGCAGGTAAATCTATCTTGTTTATGACGGGGATAAGTTCTAGGTTGTTCTCCATAGCCATATAAACGTTGGCGATGGTTTGTGCCTCAACGCCTTGCGCCGCATCGACAATGAGTAGTGCGCCGTCGCTTGAAGCCAAAGATTTGCTTACCTCGTAAGAGAAGTCAACGTGTCCCGGAGTGTCGATGAGGTTTAGGATGTAGTGTTCGCCGTCTTTGACATAGTCAAGGCGTACGCTTTGCGCTTTGATGGTGATGCCGCGCTCTTTTTCGATGTCCATCGTATCCATCATCTGTTTGCCAAGCTCACGGTCACTTACCGCTCCACACTCTTGAATGATGCGGTCTGCCAAAGTGCTTTTGCCATGGTCGATATGTGCGATGATAGAAAAGTTTCTAATATTTTTCAATTAATTCCCTTAGTTTATGCAAATAGTGAATTAACACTTTCGTTGTGGTAAACTCTGCGGATAACCTCTGCAAAAAGAGGTGCGACCGTTAAAACGATAATCTTGTCGTGAGGTTTACAAACAAGCGTGTTGGTAACGATAAGCTCGTCAAGTTCGCCGTTCTCAAGATTTTCGTACGCTTTTCCGCTCAGAACCCCGTGTGTCGCACATGCCATAACAGAGGTAGCACCTTTGTTTTTAAGAGCAGTTGCCGCCTTTACCATCGTTCCTGCGGTGTCAACCATGTCATCAATCATGATAACATCTTTGCCCTCTACGTTTCCGATGATGTTCATAACCTCGCTCTCGTTTGCTTTTTTACGGCGTTTATCGACGATAACCATGTCAAGCCCCATACGTGAAGCAAAGTAGCGCGCACGTGCAACGCCGCCGATATCCGGAGAAGCGATGATAGGATTTTTGAGATTTTTGCTTTTGATATAGTTTTCAAAAGTAACAGAACCGTAAAGATTGTCCACAGGAATGTTGAAAAACCCTTGAATCTGTCCCGCATGCAAGTCGATAGTTACAACTCTATCAATCCCCGCCGCTTCATACATATCTGCCACAAGTCTTGCTGTAATCGGAACACGAGGAGCGGCTTTGCGGTCTTGTCTTGCATAGCCGTAATAAGGCACAACTGCCGTGATACTGGAAGCTGAAGAGCGGCGCAACGCATCAGTCATGATGAGGAGTTCCATAAGGTTGTCGTTAGACGGCGCACCGGTGGATTGGATGATA
The DNA here is from genome assembly GCA_030247515.1 of Sulfurimonas sp. GTDB lineage: Bacteria > Campylobacterota > Campylobacteria > Campylobacterales > Sulfurimonadaceae > Sulfurimonas. The sequence continues at coordinate 11,500 of JAOTSA010000038.1, forward strand.
AAAACATCACGACCTCGCACGCTCTCGGAGATTTGAATCGAAATCTCGCCGTCGCTAAATCTCTTAACATCAGCTCTTGCCATAGGAACATCTAGTATCTGACAAACCTCTTGAGCAAATTCTACGCTAGCAGAACCGGCAAAAATCTTATAACCACGCATGGGATACCTTTGATAAAAAATTACGGAATGATACTAAAAGTGTGCTGAGGAGTTGTTAAAATGAGAGGATGACAAAAACTACACGCTTACTACACACTCAAAGTTATATACTTCAAAAAAAAATGGAGTATCAAAAATGAAAAAAGTTCTTCTCTCGGTGGTTTTGCTTTCAAGCCTCTCTTTTGCGGGCGGTTTTATGGATATGGGTATGAGCGGCGATATGCATGTAATGCTCTCAAGCGATAAGGTTTTAAGCGAGGGGCAAAACAAAATTAAAATAGAGCTAAACAGAGGTGATCATGGCGGCAAAGTTGTTGATGCAAAAGATGTAAGAGTGAAGTTTTTTATGCCTGAGATGCCGGGGATGCCTTATATGGAGTCAAAAGATATCTGTAAAAAAGCAGGTAAACATTTTGAGTGTAACGCAAATTTTGCGATGGGCGGAACTTGGCAGTATCAGGTTTTTATAAAAGATGAAAACGGCAAGGATTACAAATACAAAGGCAGTGTAAATCTTGGGCAATCTTCGTCTTCACATGCTCATGGCGGGCATTGAGATTTAGCTATGAAAACGCTACTTTTGATTTTACTGGCTCTCTCGTTGGCAGAGGCAAAAACATTTGAACAGGCTTTTAACATCCAAAGCATCAAACCAAAGATGCAGGCGCAAAAAGTCTCTAAAACATACTATGCGACGACTGCCTATAGTGAGCGTAAAATCTATGAAGTAAATATAAGATTTGACGGCTACATCGAAAAACTGGATGCTTACGAACTCTATAAAAGTGTTAAGCGAGGAGATAAACTTTTTGATGTTACGCCAAAACATCTTCATGCTTTGAAAAAAGAGTTTGAGCTTGCCAAAGATGATGAAGAAGCAAAAGCAAAAATTTTAGAAAAGCTCAAAGATTGCGAGATAGACGAAAAAGTGCTGACTTCCAGTGATTTGACAATCCCCATTTACAGTAAGTTCAGCGGTCAAATCATCGAAAAAAATATCTTTGTAGGCTCTTTTGCAAAGGCTGGTGCGGCTCTTTTAAAAATCGCCGATACTTCTTCAATGTGGATTATGGCAAAGGTGTATCAAAAAGACCTTGAGTTTATCGCTCAAGGGATGAGCGTGAGTGTGGAGATAGAGGGTTTAAGCACGCCCATTGAGGCAAAAGTCGGCAAGATATATCCAAAAATCAACAAAGAGGATTTGACTTTTGATGTGAGAATGGATGTTGCAAACCCGCACGGCAAAATTTTCCCAGATATGTTTGCAAAAGTAAGTTTGAGTAAAAACCAAAACTCTTCACTCACGCTTCCAAAAGATGCGGTTATAAAAAAAGGCGAGAAGTTTTATGTCTTCAAAAAGATATCTCAAGGCGAGTATGAGCCGCAAGAGGTTGACGCAAAGTACGGCGGCGGGTATTATCAGATTTCTAGCGGCATAGATGAGAGCAGTGAAGTAGCACAAAACGCACTCTTTTTGCTTGATAGCGATGCGGTTACAAACGGCTCATATATGAGCGAAAAGTGGTAGTAAAATGATAGAGAGAATCATAGGCTTTAGCGCAAAAAATATATTTTTAGTCCTTATCGTCTCGGTGATTTTAACGATTTTAAGCATCTCTAGCCTTAAAAATATCTCCCTTGACGCTCTGCCTGACCTCTCTCCTGCACAGGTGATACTTGAAGTCTCTTACCCTGGGCAATCTCCAAAAATCATCGAAGAGCAGGTCTCTTATCCGCTTATAAGCTCTTTAATGTCGCTCTCAAATATCAAAACCGTTAGAGCGATGAGCAGTTTTGAAACGGGGATGATTTACATCATATTTAAAGACGATACGGATATTTATGATGCCAGAAGCAGGATTTTAGAGCAGCTCTCTACTATCTTGCCTACTTTGCCCTCAAACGCAAAAGTAAGTATGGGACCCGATGCAACGGGTGTGGGTTGGGCTTATCAATATGTTTTAAAATCAAAAAAGCTTAATCTTCAAGAGTTAAGGGATTATCAGGATTACTACTTAAAATACGGACTGCTAGGCGTTGACGGTGTAAGTGAAGTGGCGGCGGTGGGCGGATTTGTAAAAAATTATCAGCTTCTTTTAGACCAAGACAAGATGGTAAAGTACAACATCGGCATAAACGAAATAACCGATGCGCTTAAGAAGAACAACCAAGATATCGGCGGTGGCGTGCTTTTGCAAAACGGCTATGAAAATATCATTCAGGCTCGTGGATATGCCTCAAGCACAGCAGATATAGAAAATATAACACTAAAAGTAAGCGGTGTAACGCCTATAAAACTGAGCGATATAGGAGAAGTTGTTTTAGTGCCTGATTCAAGACGGGGTGTCGCTGAATTTAACGGAGAGGGTGAAGTCGTCGGCGGCATTGTTTTGGTGCGATATAAAGAGAATACTTACGAGGTGATTCAAAAAATCAAAGCCAAAATCGAGTCGCTTAAAAATGAAGATGTAGAGATAGTTGCCGTTTATGACAGAAGCAAGCTGATAGATAGAGCTATAAATACGCTAAAAAGTACATTGATGGAAGAGTCCGTCATAGTCATCATTATTACGGCTCTGTTTTTGTTTCATTTTAGAAGTGCTTTAGTTGTCGTCATCATACTCCCTTTGACGGTTTTGCTTAGTTTTTGGCTTATGACGCTCTTTCATGTAGGCTCAAATATCATGAGTTTGGGAGGCATCGCCATAGCCATAGGTGCGATGGTGGACGCTTCGATTGTAATGGTTGAAAATGCTCATAAACATCTTAGCAGAAGTGACGGTTCAAAAAGCAGAGTTGACATCATCATAGACTCATCAAAACAGGTCGGTCGTCCGATATTTTTTGCTCTTATGCTCATAGTTATCTCGTTTTTGCCTATTTTCGCACTGGAGGGGCAAGAAGCAAAACTATTTTCGCCTCTTGCCTACACTAAAACATTTGCTATGCTTATCGGCGCGCTGCTCTCCATCACATTAGTTCCTGTTTTAATGGTGCTTTTCATCAGAGGCGAGATTAAAAAAGAGGAAGATAACCACATCAACCGATTTTTTACATTTTTATACACCCCAGTTTTGAAACTCTTTTTGAAGTTAAAATACTTGGTAATTGTTCTCTGTGTTGTTGGGATAGCTTATATCTATCCGCTTTACAATGCGCAAAAATGGGAGTTTATGCCGCAGTTGAACGAGCAGGATTTTATGTATATGCCCGTTACTCCTTATGGTGTGAGCATTGATTTGGCTAAAGAGATTAGCGCAGAGACAAACAAAATCATCAAAAGTTTTCCTGAGGTCGATACCGTTTTTGCAAAAGCAGGGCGTGCCAACACGGCGACAGACCCCGCTCCGCTTGCCATGATAGAGACCATCATAACCTTTAAGGACGAATCTCTTTGGCGAGAGGGGATGAGTTATGAAAAGTTGATGCAGGAGATGGAGAGTGCGCTTAGGGTAAAAGGGTTGATTAACTCTTGGACTTACCCGATACGAGGGAGGATAGATATGCTTCTAACAGGCATCCGCACCCCTCTTGGCATAAAACTATACGGGGATGACAACAAAATTTTAGAAGAGATATCTTCAAAGATGGAGCAAAAACTAAAAACTATGCCGCTTACACTTAGCGTATCCGCCGACAAATCAAACAGCGGATATTTTCTTGATATAGAGATAAAACAAGACGCTCTCTCAAGATATGGTCTCTCAAAAGAAGATATCCTTAACACTATCTCCTTTGGAGTAGGAGGGCTTGGAGTGGGCGTTTTTGTTGATGGGCTTAAACGCCATCCTATCTCCATGAGAGTAAACTTAGACCAAAGAGACGATATAGATAAAATCAAAGAGCTGAAAGTAAAAACATCTTTTGGATTTTTACCTCTTAGTATGTTCGCAGATGTAAAATACACAGAGGGTGCCAGTGTTATAAAGAGCGAAAAAGGGATGAAAGTTTCGTTTGTTTATATCACGCCAAAGAGCGGTGTGAGCGTGGATGATTATAAAAATGAAGCGAAAACCCTTTTGCAAGATGTTGAACTTCCAAAAGGGTACTACTATGAGTTTGCGGGGCAGAGCGAGTACCTAGAATCTGCAAAAGCAAGACTTAGTTTTATCGTCCCTGTAGTCGTTATCAGCATCTTTGTGCTTATCTATTTTGCGCTAAAAGATGCGACAAATTCGCTTATAGTATTTTTGACTCTGCCCTTTGCCGTTCTCGGCGGACTGCTCTACATAGACTATCTCGGATTTAACCTCTCGGTTGCTGTTGTCGTGGGATTTTTGGCTCTGCTTGGCATCGCTGCGGAGACGGCGATTGTTATGGTCATCTATCTTGAAGAGGCGATAAAAGATAAAACCCTATCACATGAAGAGGCGATTATACACGGCTCGGCAGGGCGACTAAGACCAAAACTGATGACGGTTTTTGCCATCCTCGGCTCTCTTTTGCCCATCATGTACATCAGCGGCGTGGGAAGTGAAGTTATGCAGCGCATAGCCGCACCAATGATAGGCGGCATCGTAACTTCGGCTATTTTAACACTGCTTATTATCCCTGTTTTGTACTCTTTGAAGAAGCCTGTCGAAAAGTAAAACAATGCTATAATTTTATAAAGTAAATATGAAAAGGATTTTTATGCAAACTATACAGTTTCAAGTTGAAGATAGTTTATATAATGAGATAGTTAAAAGGGGCATTAACATTCAAGATGAGTTGAAACTTGCACTAAGTAAAATCCTGCATAAAAAAGAGAGCTACTTGAGTTCTCAAAACTTCCAAGATGATAAAGCATATTTTCAAAACGCACTTGATGAGATTGACAACGGTGAAGTTAAACTATTATCTCATAATGATGTATGGGAACAAATAGAAAAACATTCCAAAGCTAATTAATGAAAATTATCTATCAACCAAAGTTTATAAATTCTTTCAATCAAATATGGGATTATATTTCACTTGACAGTAGAAACAGAGCGAATCAATTTAAAAAAGAAGTCAAAGAGAAAATTGAAGATTTAGAAAATATGCCTTTTAAATTTCGACAATCAATCTATTTTCAAGATGAGAACATAAGAGATTTAATCTTCAAAGGTTATACGATTGTTTATAGAGTTGATGCGATAAAAGAGATTATAACAATCATCGGTATTAAAAAATGCCAAGATGATTTATAAATACAGCATGAACATTTTACTACTAGAAGACGATGTTATTTTATCAGAGATACTAAGTGAGCATTTAAGCGAAAAAGGCTACTTTGTTTCATGTGCTTACGACGGTGAAGAGGCTTATGAGAAGATAATTAAGAAGCGGTATGATTTTATGCTTTTTGATGTCAATGTACCGCTTTTAAACGGGTTTGAACTCTTAAAACTCTTAAGGGAGCAGTATATCAACATTCCGACTATCTTTATCACTTCGCTTGATTCTGCTGTTGATTTAAAAAAAGGGTTTGATTTGGGGTGTGATGATTACCTAAAAAAACCCTTTGACCTCATAGAACTCGACGCAAGAATAAAT
>JAOTSA010000039.1 GCA_030247515.1 Sulfurimonas sp.
CTGATGTTTTACCAAAAATTTTTGAAGATTTGACAGAAAAATACACTATAAAAGCACTCTTTTATACCAACGGTCCTGGAAGTTTTATGGCTATCAAAATTGCTTATATCTTTTTAAAATCTATGAGTATATTAAAAAACATACCGCTTTTTGCTACAGACGCATTTTATTTCAACAAAAATCAGCCTATCAAAGCCATTGGAAAGCTATTTTTTGTTAAAATTTCGTCAGAAATAAAAACTCAAAAACTAGAAATTGCACCAGAGGCGCATTTTGCGCTCCCTGATGTGCTTGAATATAGCGAGTTTAACACAACTGCTACTCCTCTTTATGGTATCGGGGCAGTTGGATAGGAAAAAAGTGACGATAAGTGTACCAGCAACCAGTGCAAATCTTGGACCAGGATTTGACTCTTTAGGCTTAGCAGTTGATTTGCGCAATGTAGTTGAGTTTCATCCCTCTAAATTTTTTAGTGTCAGCATTAAAGGTGAGGGTGAAAACAACCCAAAGCTTAAAGGCAATAACCTTTTTATCAGTATCTTCAATGAACACTATAACAGACTGACGAAAAAAAAGCAGAATTTTAAGTTCAGTTTTTACAATGAGATTCCTATGTCAAGAGGGCTTGGAAGTTCTTCTGCGGTTATTGTAAGTGCTATTGCAAGTGCGCATGAAGCAGCAGGCATCAAAGTCTCAAAGAGAAGAATCCTAAACCATGCCTTAGTTTATGAATCACATCCTGACAACATTACTCCTGCCGTTATGGGCGGTTTTAATGTTGCAACAGTTGAAAAAAGTAAGGTTTTTTCTCAAAAAAAACATCTTCCAGAGTATATTAAAGCAGTTGTTGTTATACCAAATAAGCAGATGAGCACAGCAAAATCAAGAACGCTTTTGCCAAAATCTTACTCAAAAGAGAGTTCTATCTATAATCTTTCGCATACAGCACTAAGTGTTGCTGCTTTTTTTAACGAAGATTGGGAAATTTTAAAAATTGCATCACAAGACAGATTTCATCAAAAAGCGAGGATGAAAACACTTCCAGAGCTATTTAATGTCCAAAAAATAGCATATGAGAGCGGTGCGCTTATGAGTACACTCTCTGGAAGTGGTTCTACATTTTTTTCCATGGTTTATGATGAGGATTCTGAAGCAATTGCGACAAAGCTTACACAAAAATTTCCAGAGTTTGCAGTGAAAATTCTCAATTTTGACAATGAGGGACTTATCGTTGACAAATAAGTTTTCTAAAGCAAATCAAGGAACTTTTGGATATAATGGCGGAAAAATTGAACCAGCCTCTTAGAATGTGCATCTCTTGTAGGCAAAGAGAAGCACAGAATCATCTTTTTAGACTTCAGTGTTTTGACTCACAGCTTAGTCTTTTTAGAGGGAGTGGCAGAAGTTTTTATCTATGTAAAATTTGTCTTGAAGATGAAAAAAAAGCACTAAAATCGCTTATGCGGCAGTGCAAAAGCGGAGATAGAGACAAATTTTCGAACATACTAAAGGAGATCATCATTGATGACAGAAAAAGTTAGAGTACACGAAATCGCTAAAGAGTTAGGAATCACTTCAAAAGATGTAGTAAAAAAAGCTTCAGATATAGGCATTGAGATAAAATCAGCAAGCAGTTCAGTCTCTATGCAAGAGGCTGAGAGTTTGATGAACTACATTATGAATGGTGAAGTGGCTCAAGCAGCAGCACCAGAGATAAAAAGAGATGTAAAGCCATCAAGCGATACTCAAAAAGAAGAAAAAACTCCTCCAAAAGAGATGGAAGAGAGTGTAGCAAAAACAGCTCAAACAAACAGTGAAACTCCTTTAGAAGTTACGATAGAAAAAAAAGAAGAGATTACTCTTGAACCAAAAGCTGAATCTAAAGCAGTTGTGCAAGAAACAAAAGCAACACAAAGCGAAGATACAGCTGAAGCTCCTGATGCCATGAAAATGCAGATAAAAAAGTCAGGACTCAAGATTGTCAAGAAAAAACAGCCTAAAGTTGAGGAAAAAAGTCAAGAGAGTTTTATGCACTCTTCAAAACAAACTCAACCCTCTATCTCTTCTTATGGAAAAATAAGTGCTGAAGTTTTAGAAGAACTTGCAAATAAGAAAAAACTAAAACAGAGTTCTTCAGGAGTTGCAAAAAAGCAAGAGCAAGGTGTAAGAATTGATATCTTTGGTGCTTCACTAAGTGAAGTTTCTATGGATATGGATGATCAGATAGTTCTGCTTGATCTCAATGCAACCGAGAGAAGAGAAATTATCGCTGATGAGCCAAAAAAAGCAAAACTTCAAAAGCCAATGGGAAGAAATTCAAACAAAGGTTCTTCTCCAAAAGCTAAAAATGTATCTCGTGACAAGAGAAAAACATATAGAAAAGATAAGCCTGAAGATATCGTGATAACACACGTTGAGATTCCTGAAGATATCCGTGTTTATGAATTTGCTGAAAAGGTAAATAAAACACTTGCTGATGTTATCAAAGTTCTCTTCAGCTTTGGCGTTATGAAGATGAAAAATGACTTTTTAAGCAAAGATGAGATTGAGATTCTCTCTGAAGATTTTGGCATTGAAGTGACAACTATTGATCCAAAAGATGCGTTTAATTATGAAGAGGATTTGGCAGAAGAGATAGATGAAAATGCGACTGAAAGACCTCCTGTTATCACAATCATGGGACACGTTGACCATGGTAAGACATCTCTTTTGGATGCAATTCGTAAGGCAAAAGTTACAGCTAGCGAAGCAGGCGGAATTACGCAGCACATCGGAGCTTATACGATTGAGCAGCATGGCAAGCCGATTACATTTTTAGATACTCCAGGTCACGCAGCATTTTCTCAGATGCGCCAAAGAGGAACAGATGTAACCGATATCGTTATCATCGTTGTTGCGGCAGATGATGGCGTTAAGCCACAAACCGATGAAGTTATCAAACTTGCAAAAGAGTCTAAAGTGCCTATCATCGTAGCACTTAACAAGATGGATAAAGAGAGTGCAAACCCAGATATGGTTATGGCGCAAATGGCTGAACGTGGCTTAAATCCGATTGATTGGGGCGGGGATATTGAGTTTATTCCTATCTCTGCAAAAACAGGAATGGGAATCGATGATTTACTTGAAAACATTCTTATTACTGCAGAGGTTTTAGAGCTTAAAGCAAATGAAAATGCGATGGCTAAAGCGGCAGTTGTTGAGTCGTCGGTTGTGACTGGGCGTGGTCCTGTTGCAACAGTTATTGTTCAAAATGGAACACTTAAAGTGGGAGATTATGTTGTATGCGGAAGTGCGTATGGTCGTGTTAAAGCGCTTATTAATGAACACAAACAACAGATAAATAACATAAAACCAAGCCACACTGCTGTAGTTGTCGGACTAAATGAAGTTCCATCTTCTGGTGAAGTTATGATGGCAATGGCTAGCGATAAAGAGGCTAGAGAGTATGCACAAAAACGCCATGAGTATGATAGACATAAAGAACTCTCTTTGAGTACAAAGTCAACACTAGAAGATATGACTAGTATGATTGCCGAGGGAAGATTAAAATCTCTTAAAGTCGTCCTTAAAACGGATGTTCATGGTTCTCTTGAAGCGATTAGGGGAGCGTTAAGCGAGCTTAGAAATGATGAAGTTAAGATTAATATCATCTCTTCAGGCGTGGGCGGAATCACAGAAAACGATGTGGAGCTTGTTGCAAACAGTGAAAACTGTGTTCTTCTTGGATTTAACGTACGTCCTACTGGAAATGTCAAGGCACTTGCAAAACAGAAAAATGTTGAGATTAAGACATACTCTATCATCTATCAGCTTCTTGATGATATGACGGGAATGCTTACAGGTATGATGGCACCTAAATTTTCAGAGATTAACACTGGTCAAGCAGATGTTAGAAATGTGTTTAAAGCACCTAAGGGACTTGTTGCAGGATGTGTTGTTGTGGATGGTAAACTTATCCGTGGCGGTCTTGTTCGTGTTATCCGTAACGGTGTTGTTGTACATGAGGGCGAACTTACATCACTCAAACGTTTCAAAGATGACGTTGAAGAGGTAACGAATGGTTACGAGTGTGGCGTTATGATTAAAGGTTATGATGATGTTGTATCTGGCGATGTTATTGAGACATTCAAAAAAGTTGAGCAAAAAGTATCACTGTGACAGAAGCACAAATTAAGCTAAAAAGAACAGAATCACTTCTTTTGGAACTTATTCCTGCGGCACTTAGTTCGCTTGGTGATGCAAGACTTCATGCCCTTGATATCATAGATGTTAAGTGTTCAAAAGGGAGAAGCGATGCAAAGGTTTATATTCATCCAGCATCGTTTACAGAACAAGAAAAAAACGAGTTTATAAAACTTTTAAAAAATGCACGACCTATAGTTGAGACATACTGCATGAAAAATCAGGGGTGGTTTCGCTCTCCGAGATTGACATTTGAGTTTGATGAGCAGTTTCAACAGTCGCAAACGCTTGAAGAGTTATTTAAAAAAATTGCTAAAGAGTAGGTAGTTTATGAGCTTAGAAAAAGATATAGAATCATTTGTAAAATCACTTGGGTTAGAACTCTACGAAATAGCTGTTGCAAAAGAGAATGATGAGACTATTTATAGGGTAAGTGTACTCTCTGGTGAGATAGAAAATACAAAAAGAAAAGGTGTGAGTTTGGAGGCGTGTGTTCATCTTAGTCGCCTTATCTCTCCTCTTTTAGATGTTACGCCTCCTCTTGAGGGAGAGTATAGACTTGAAGTTGGAAGCCCAGGAATTGAGAGAAAAGTTACTACTCTTAAGCAGTTTGTTCTTTCAATCGGCGAGAGAGTTTCGCTTACTTTAAAGACAAAAGAAAAGTACAAGGGAATGCTTCTAAAAGTAGAAGATGCAATGATTACTCTTGATGTTGACGGCGAGGAAGTTGGTGTCGATTTTGCCCAAATTTCAAAAGCTAGAACATATTTTGAATGGTAGTTGATAGTAGCTTTTTTATGACTCTAGCCTTGAGAGAGGCTTGGAAATATCAGGGTTTAACCTATCCAAACCCAGCAGTGGGTTGTGTCGTGCTGGCGCAAAACGGGGCTATTTTAGCGGTAGAAGCGCACAAAAAAGCAGGCTCACCACACGCTGAAGTCGAAGCACTCAAAGCGGCGTACTATAAACTAACTTGCGATGAAACAATTTTAAATCTTACAAACTCCGCAGATATCCACACCTACCTTTTACAAAATCATAACAACTGTTTTAATGGTGCAACAGTTTTTACTACACTAGAACCTTGCTCACATGTCGGCAAAACTCCGTCATGCGCAAATCTCCTCTCCAAACTTGGCATCAAAAAACTCTTTATAGGCTCTAATGATAGCCACGAAATAGCAAGCGGCGGAAGTCGGATAGTCAAAAATGCAGGCATTGAAGTTCAAGAGCATCTTCTAAAAAAAGAGTGTGATGCACTGCTAGAACCATTCAAACTCTCTCAAGAGAAGCAGTTTGTCTTCTTTAAGTGGGCGCAGAGACTAGACGGCAGTGTTGATGGCGGTGTGATTAGTTCGCAAAGCTCAAGAAAGCTCGTTCATGCCATGAGAGATGTGTGTGACTTGCTCGTTATCGGGGGCAACACGGTACGCATAGACCGTCCAACGCTTGACGCAAGGCTGGTGGGCGGCAAAGCTCCAGATGTGCTGATACTCACAAGAAACAAAGAGTTTGACACAACTATCCCGCTTTTTAGTGTGCCAAATAGAGAAGTGATGATAGCAGATAGTTTTGAGGCTATAAAAGGGTATAAAAATATCATGATTGAGGGCGGGTGTGAGATGTTTGAACTCTCAAAAGAGTTTGCCAGCCACTATCTCTGTTTTGTATCTCCTCAAATGGGCGGAGAGGTCGGTTTTGGCGGCGTGCATGAGAGATTTGAAATCTTAAATATAGCACAAGATGTGCAAGATATAATTATGTGGATGAAAAGGGGCTAGGCTTATGGAAAAACAAGAAAAAATAGTATCGATGTTTGATGACATCGCACCGACTTACGACACCGCAAACCGTGTTATGAGCATGGGAGTGGACAAGAGCTGGAGACGCAAAGCGTGTGATTTGGCTTATGGTTTTTATGCAAAAGATAGCATTGACAAGATAGTTGATGTTGCATGTGGCACGGGCGATATGATGGATTTTTGGAAAAAAAGATCTGAAACAAACGGCATAGCAGTAGGCGAGATAGTGGGTGTTGACCCGTCACAGGGCATGGTTGGTGTTGCACGGGAGAAATTTCCGAAATTTAACTACCACATAGCAAAAGCAACAGAGATTCCGCTTCAAGAGGGCAGTGCCGACATCCTAAGCATCACATACGGCATACGCAATGTCGTCGAGAGAGAAGCCGCACTGGGAGAGTTTAACAGAGTTTTAAAGCAGGGTGGTCTTGTTGTAATTTTGGAGTTTATGAAAAATGAAAACCCATCGCTTCTTGGAAAAATCAGAGACTTTTATATGAATAAAATCCTCCCTAAAATAGGCGGTTTTATCTCCAATAATCTTGAAGCGTATGAGTACCTGCCAAACTCTATAGAAGATTTTTCAACAGTTGCAAATATGCAAAATGAGCTTGAAGATGCAGGTTTTGAGATAATTTATACAAAAAGCTTCTCTATGGATATCTCAACACTTATCATTGCGAGAAAAAAGTAATTGAAACCTCTGATTAAATCACAAACTAGATTCCAAGTCAAGCTTGGAATGACGAACTATCCGTCACCCTGAACTTGATTCAGGGTCTAATTCAATAATTGTTCAGAGGTTTCAATTCATTATCATGGAATGATTTTATTATTAAAAATCGTTCCAAACCAAAACACCTTATTTTCCCATCAAGAGTAAACAACTCTCCAAAATCCAGACAAGTCTGAATACTTTCATGTTACGTTTTTACTCATAAGCAGGTAATGATATTTACAAATTGTAATTTTTTTACCAATGCTATGTTCATGCTATTTTTCTACTTTAGGATTAGAGTGTTTAAATAAGAGAAAAGGGAAAAAAGATGAAAAAATATATTGCGCTTAGCGCAGTTGCCATGAGTTTTGTAGCGGCGGCTTCTTTAAATGCTGCTGATGATGTCAGCTCTATGTTTGCTGAGGGAAAGGTAAGTGGACAGTTAAGAGAGTTTAGTATCTCAAGAACTATGGATTATAGCAATCCTGCTCTAAATGATTATACAAGAAATGCCAATGCAATCGGTGGTTATTTGAAGTATGAGACAGCGGCTCTTAAAGGGCTTAGTTTGGGAACAGCGTTTTATACTACAAACGGGTTTTTAAACGATAGCACTAAAACTGATTACACGCAAGTAGATCAGACTCTCCTTGGAAAAAACAATGAGAACTACTCTATGCTTGGAGAGGCTTTTATCCAGTACAAGATGGCAAATACGACTTTTAAAGCGGGTCGCCAAAAACTTGATACTCCAATGCTTGGAAGCGATGATGCCAGAATGTTGCCAAACTTGTTTGAGGCATATGTTCTTACAAATAAAGACATAGCTAACACAACTCTTATGGCGGGTCATGTATCTAAGTTCGCTCAGGGAACATTCGGTCGTGCTTATGGTGCAGGCGGGATTTTAGGTTCTACTGCGGGTTACTCTTCATGGGATGCTCTAAACCAAGTTGGCGAATTTAAAAACATGGGAACTTATGCGGTCAACAAATCTACTGACGGCGTATCTATGGTATCTGCAACTTACGTTATGAGTGAAGCTCTAAAAGTTCAACTTTGGGACTACTACGCTTACAACATCATGAACACTATCTATGGACAAGCTGATTTTGCATGGAAATGTGTAGCTACAGATATGGTTAAACCGTCTCTCTCTATCCAGATGATTAATGAGAATGAGGTTGGTGATGATTTGATGGGCAAAATCGACAGCTTCTACTGGGCAGCAAAATTTGATGCAAAAATCCAAAACTTTACAGCTTCAATCGCTTACTCTCAAACAGATAGTAATGACGCAACTGGGGCGGCTAGAGAAAATGCGATAACTTCTCCATGGGGCGGTATGCCAGCATTTACTCAAGGTATGGTTACTCGCCATATGTTCTTAGCTGGAACTGATGCTTACAAGGCTGCACTAAGCTATAACTTCAAAGATTTGGGTGCAAATGTTTTAGCAACGCTTTACTATGCAGATTTTGATATGGCTTCAAACAACGGCTATACATTTGGCGATGCAAGCGAGAGCGGGTTTGATGTTATCTACAAACCAGCAATCGTAAAAAACTTAGAGCTTCGCCTAAGAGCAAACTATGCGGAAGACTTCAATGTAAATGCAGCGGGTGCAACAACAGGTTGGGATGAGTATAGATTTATCGCTAACTATAACTTTTAAGGAGTAACAGATGAACAAAGAGACTGTTGAAAAAATCAAGTCAAACCCTGACTACCAAAAGCTGATTTCTACAAGAAACAGCTTTGCCGTAAAGCTATCTATCATGATGCTTGCGGTCTATTTTCTATTTATATTGTTAATAGCGTTTAATCCGTCGTTTTTGGGAACACCACTATCTGAGGGTTCTGTTACAACTGTCGGGATTCCAGTGGGCATGGGCATCATTGTTTTTGCTATCGTTCTTACGGGAATCTATACAAAAAGAGCTAACGGCGAATTTGATGAACTTTCAAATAGCGTCAAAAACTCTCTAAAGGAAATTTAATGAACAGAATTCTTACCTTTTTACTTCTTGGAACTGGGGCGATTTTTGCCGCTGATGCCATCTCTGGTCAAGTTGAGAAACAGGCACTAAACATGTCTGCAATCGTCATGTTTTTAATCTTTGTCGGGGCAACTCTTGGTATCACTTACTGGGCTGCAAAAAAGACAAAGAGTGCAAAAGATTTCTACACAGCGGGCGGAGGAATCACGGGCTTTCAAAACGGTATGGCGATAGCGGGCGACTACATGTCTGCTGCTTCGTTTTTGGGAATCTCTGGCCTTGTTTATATGAAAGGTTACGACGGTCTTATCTACTCTATCGGGTTTTTAGTTGGTTGGCCAGTTATCCTTTTCCTTATCGCAGAGCCTCTTAGAAACTTAGGAAAATATACTTTTGCCGATGTTGCGTCATACAGACTTCAGCAAACGCCTATCCGTACTTTAGCGGCATCTGGTTCTATTGCAACGGTCATCTTGTACCTAATCGCACAGATGGTTGGTTCTGGAAAACTTATCCAACTTCTTTTTGGTCTCTCTTATGAGATGGCGGTTGTATTGGTTGGTGTTCTTATGATTCTCTATGTTGCGTTTGGCGGTATGCTTGCAACTACATGGGTTCAAATCATCAAAGCGTTCTTGCTGCTTTCAGGTGCAACATTTATGGCAATCGCTGTTATGGCTCACTATGATTTCAACTTCGGTTCACTCTTTGCACACGCAACAGAGCTTAAAGGCAGTGTGGCTATCATGAGTCCTGGTGGACTTGTAAGCGACCCTATCTCGGCGATTTCACTTGCGATTGCGCTAATGTTTGGAACGGCTGGTCTTCCACACATCTTAATGAGATTTTTCACGGTAAATGACGCAAAAGAGGCTCGTAAATCAGTTTTCTATGCGACAGGATTTATCGGGTATTTCTATATCCTTACATTTATCATCGGTTTTGGTGCTATCGTTATGGTATTCCAAAAACCTGAGTATTTGGATGCGGCTAAACACGCTGTAAGTGGCGGTTATCCAATCCTTGGCGGAAGCAACATGGCGGCTATCCACTTAAGTCATGCAGTGGGTGGCGACTTCTTCTTAGGATTTATCTCGGCAGTTGCGTTTGCTACTATTTTGGCGGTTGTTTCTGGTCTTACGCTTGCAGGTGCTTCGGCAATCAGCCACGACCTTTATGCTTCTGTATTTAGAAAAGGCAGAGTTGACTCCATGATGGAGATGAGAGTTTCTAAAATGGCTACCATCGCTCTTGGTATCATCGCTATCATTGTCGGTATCGCATTTGAGAACCAAAATATTGCGTTTGTCGTCGGTCTTGCGTTTGCTATCGCTGCATCTGCAAACTTCCCGATTCTTGTGCTTTCAATGTACTGGAGAAAACTAACAACTCGTGGTGCGGTTATCGGTGGTGCGCTTGGTCTTGGAAGTGCGGTACTTCTTGTGATTTTAAGCCCTGTTGTATGGGTAAGTATCCTTGGAAACAAAACAGCTATTTTCCCTTATGAGTATCCAGCGTTATTCTCTGTAACGCTTGCGTTTGTTGGAACTTGGTTCTTCTCTATCACAGACAAGTCACAAAGTGCTAAAGACGAACAAGAGAAGTTTGATGCGCAGTTTATCAGAGCGCAAACTGGTATCGGTGCAGAGGGTGCATCAAGTCACTAACTAAAAGGGGCAATTTTGTCCCTTCCACTAAAACGGACAAGTTCGTTTTAGTGTTTAACATCAGATAGAAGGAATTTTTTTGTGAGCATACAAGATCAAAGAAAACTTATCGAGTCTATCCATCCATTTGAGATGCTAAGTGCGACGACTATGGATCATCTCATGAGCAAAATTGACATCGCTTACTATCCAAATGGCACACTTCTTATCTCCCCATCCATCTCCTCTATCGCTTTTTACATCATCATCAAAGGTTCGGTTACGGAGTATATAGAAGATGAGATTCACAATGTTTATGGTGCGGGCGATAGTTTTGATGCGGATGCTCTTATCTATGGGGACACAAAAGCAAAATTTGTCGTTGATGAAGACCTTATCTGTTATGAGATAAAAAAAGAGGATTTTTTAGACCTTATGCAGGACAAAAAAGTTCAAAGCTACTTTTTGCAAGATTTCATTACCCGCCATCAACAGCTCAAAGAGTACGACCAACAGAGCGATTTATCGCCCTTTCTTATCTCAAAAGTCTCAGATATTTTTTTACATACGGCATGTGTCGTCAGCGGAGATGCAACCATACTTGAAGCACTCCACAAACAGCAGGAGCTAAGAGCAAAAGTCATCATAGTAAAAGAGGCTGATGGCTACTCCATCGTAACAGATACAAACCTAAGAGAGCGAGTACTTCTTGGCGATAATGACACAAGTAAAAAGATAGCCTCCATCGCATCCAAAAATCTCATAACCATAGATATCGGCGACTTTTTGTTCAATGCACTTCTGTTGATGACACACAATGGCATAAAAAGAGTTGTTGTTCTTGATGATGAGAAGATAGTCGGTGTGCTTGAACAGATGGATTTGCTTAGTTACTTTGCGAGCCATTCGCATCTTGTTGCCGTGCAGATAGACAAAGCTTCATCTTTGGATGACTTAAAAGTGCTAGATAAAGATTTTAGAAACCTCATAGTTACTCTCCGTGCAAAAGGTGTAAAAGTTCGCTACATCACAAAACTTGTCGCAACGCTCAACTTTAAAATCTATAAAAAAGTTTTTGAGATGTGCGTGAGTGAGGAGCTAAGAGACAAATGCGCTCTTATCGTTATGGGAAGCGAGGGCAGAGAAGACCAGACACTAAGAAGTGATCAGGACAATGCGCTTATCATCAAAAACGGTGTCGATAAAGAACTCTTTAGTGAACCGATGATGCGATTAAACAGCTATTTGCTGGAGCTTGGTTTTCCAAAATGCAACGGTAATGTCATGGTAAGCAACGACTATTGGCGACGAGATGTTACCTCGTACAAGGATCTTATCGAGAAGTGGACTTACGATATGAGCGATGAGAGCGTGCAAAACCTAAGTATCTTTTTGGATGCGAAGTGCGTTGCGGGGGATTGTGAACTGCTTCATGAACTGACAGAGTATCTTCACAGTAGATTTCATGCAAGAGACGATGTTTTAGCGCACATAGCAAAGGCAGTGCTTAACTTTGAAACACCGCTCTCTCTCTTCTCTGGTTTTGTGCTTGAAAAAGAGTACAACAACAGACTTGATTTGAAAAAAGGGGGCATTTTTGCGCTTGTGCATGGAGTAAGAACGCTTAGCTTGCAGTACGAGATAAAAGTGACCAACACGACAGAGCGCATCAAAGAGCTTAACAACCTTGGTGTGATAGACAAAACATTTGCAACGGAGCTTATAGAGAGTTTTGACACACTCAGCTCCATTCGCCTCAAAGCGATGCTTGAAGCAAAAACTATAGAAGAAGCAAACTTTATCAACCCAAGAACGCTGGAAAAGAACCAGAGAGATTTGCTAAAAGACAGCTTTAAAATCATCAACAAGTTCAAAAAGTTTATGAGTTTTCATTTTCATTTGGGCATGGTTGTATAGAATGTTTGGTTTTTTCTCAAAGCTCAAAACAAATGCAAACCGTAAAAGGCTCAAAGATGAGAAGTTTGCGTTTTTGTTTGATGCAGATGCAAGCGGCGAGTATGTTGTTATCGACACAGAGACAACAGGGCTAAATGTCGCTAAAGATGAGATACTCTCCATCGGAGCGGTAAAGATAAAAGATAACAAGATACTCACATCGCAGACTTTTGAGGTTTTTTTGCAAAACTCCAAAGAGATAAGCAGTGCGAGTATCAAGATTCACGGGATTCGCCCCGTTGATTTGAAAAATGCTAAAACAACAAAGGAGGGGATTGAGGAGTTTTTACATTTTGTAGGTTCAAGAGCATTGATAGGGTACTATTTGGAGTTTGATGTAAACATGATAAATAGGTACACAAAAGAGATGCTAGGCATCACACTGCCAAATAGGACGATTGAAGTCTCGGAGATATACTTTGATAAAACGATTTCATTGATACCGCAAGGAAATATTGATTTGCGGTTTGATACAATCTTAAAAAAGTGCAATGTCCCAAACATGGGCGTGCATAATGCCGTCAATGACGCAATCATGACGGCTATGATATACTTAAGTCTTACTTTTTCAAAGAAAAAGTGAGTCTCTGCCTCGCAAGAGGCAAGCTTTAGTGCCATAGCGGCAAGCGTAGATGTCGGAATTACTTCCGACATCGTTTTAAAATTAAATAAGAACAAGGAAATAAAAAATGAATAGAGAAGTTTTTAAACCAAATCCAGAGTTTAGCAAAAATGCTAGAATTAAAAATATGTGTGAATACAATGAGTTGCAAGATTTTGCGATGAGAGATTATGAGGGCTTTTGGGGCAGTTACGCAAAAGAGAAATTAGAGTGGATGGTTCCTTTTACTAATGTACTTGATGAGAGCAATGCACCGTTTGTAAAGTGGTTTGATGGCGGAAAACTCAATGTTTCCGTTCAGTGTATCGACAGACACCTAAATAGCCGCAAAAACAAAGCTGCGATTATTTTCGAGGGCGACAGAGGCGACAAGCAAATCATCACATACCTAGAGCTTTACTACAATGTAAACAAGTTCGCAAACCTGCTCAAAAATGAGTTTGGCGTACAAAAGGGCGATAGAGTTGTTATCTATATGCCGATGATTCCTGAAGCGGCTTATGCGATGCTTGCGTGTGCTCGTATCGGTGCGATTCATAGTATTGTATTTGGCGGATTCTCTGCTGAGGCACTAAAAGACAGAATCATCGATGCTGAGGCAAGAGTGGTTATTACATCGGATGGCGCATTTAGAAAAGATAAGCCTTATATGCTTAAACCTGTTGTTGATGAGGCTCTAAAGGGCGAAACTCCTGTTAAAAAAGTTTTGGTTGTTCAAAGAAACGGCGAAGATGTAACATGGGTTGCAGGGCGTGACTACTCGTACAATGAACTTATCAAACACCAAAGCGTTACTTGTGAACCGGAAGTTATGGATGCGGAAGACCCTCTTTTCTTGCTTTACACTTCAGGAAGTACGGGCAAACCAAAAGGCGTTCAGCACAACCAAGCAGGATATATCCTTTGGGCGCAAATGACGATGGAGTGGGTTTTTGATGTAAAAGAGAACGACACTTACTGGTGTACGGCGGATGTTGGCTGGATTACGGGACACACTTACATAGTTTACGGACCGCTTGCGATGGGTGCAACGACTATCATGTTTGAGGGCGTTCCGACTTACCCTGATGCAGGAAGACCGTGGAAAATGGTAGAAGAGTACAAAGTAAACCAGTTCTACACAGCACCGACTGCTATCCGTGTTCTACACAAAACAGGTGAAAATGAGCCTGCTAAATACGATTTATCATCTCTAAAAGTTCTAGGAACAGTAGGAGAGCCTATCGACCCACCGGCGTGGAAATGGTACTATGAAGCTATCGGTGGCGGCAAGTGTGCTATAGTCGATACTTACTGGCAAACAGAAACTGGCGGACATATCGTCTCTCCACTACCAGGGGCTACACCTATCAAACCAGCATGCGCAACTTTCCCGCTCCCTGGTATCATAGCTGAGATTTTAGATGAAAACGGTGTAAAATCAGAGGTAGGCGAAAAAGGATTTATGTGTGTAACAAGACCATGGCCGTCCATGATAAGAAACATCTGGGGAGATAACGAGAGATTTGTAAAATCTTACTTTGGCGATGTCAAAAAAGATGGCAAACCTGTTTACTTCACGGGAGACGGCGCATTTTACGATGAGCAAGGTTACATCACTATCACAGGTAGAACAGACGATGTTATCAATGTAAGCGGTCACAGAATGGGTACGGCAGAGGTTGAAGCAGCTATCAAAAAACATCCAAATGTAGCAGAAGTTGCAGTTGTAGGAAAACCACACGAGATAAAAGGCGAGGGCATCTTTGCATACATCGTACTAAAATCTGACAGCGGCATAGCAGATGAGGTAGAAGAGGTAAAAGCTATCAACAAAGTTATCCAAAAAGAGATAGGAAATATCGCTCTTTGTGACGATGTAGTCTTCGTAACAGGCTTACCGAAAACCCGCTCAGGCAAGATAATGAGACGCATCCTCCGCTCAATCGCAAAAGGTGAAGAGATAACACAAGATACTTCAACACTAGAAGACCCATCGGTAGTAGCAACCATCATAGCTGCGGTTCAGTCTTGTAAACTATAAAAACAGAGAGCAGATTTTCTGCTTTCTATGAAATTATTTGTTTTTTTATGGTACAATTTTGTCGTTTGGGTAACAAAGTGTTTCTTGTCTGATTAACTACCAGACTACTTGAAGTGGGGGTTAGAGCTTTAGCTTTAGCCCTTTTTTTTTGCCTTTTTTTTGGCAAGGATGGGGTGGGTGGGAACTTCAAGGAAAGGCTTCCTTTTGATACCCAAAATAATAGCAGTCTTTTTAGTGTTAATGGTGTTCGCATCATATCTGCACTAATCAAAAAGGAGGGATTAGTTACCCCTCCGACTGCTATGCCTTACAAAATATCATCTCCCCGATTTCATCCTGTTATGCAACTTACATAACATCTGACAATTACTCGCCTCAGTTTTCCCACCCTCATGCCATGGAGTGATATGGTCGGCTTCCATTTCATCCAGTCTGTAGCGGTTGTTTGGCTCTACACATTTTGGGCAGATTCCGTTTTGGCTCTCATAAGCTTCTCTCTTTTGTTTATCGCTAAAAGCTCTGATATTGAGGTATTTTTCATTTTTTGTTAAAACATAGCTGTAAACACCTTTTTTATTGGACACATCTTCATCTAGCATGAGTATTGCAATCTGGGCTTCAAGTTTTTTTGAATCAAACTCTATATCTTTAAACTCATTGTATAAATAACCCCAATCTAGCCCTTTCATCTCTTTACGATATTCTATAAAGACTGTTTTAACCCAATTTATTACACTTTGAAAATAAAGCCAAAGTTCATTTGCATTTGGTTTGTGTTGATTTTTTGACATATATTCTTTAATTTTGTCATTACTTATCCATTTTATGGCAGTTTCCAAATACTCTTGACGATTGGCAGAGCCACTTAAATACTCATCTCCAATTTTTGGACGACTATTTTTGGAAAAATACCGTTTTGCATCAGAAACCCAAGAACCAGAATAAACTGCATTTTTTAATTCTTGATTGGTTAGTTCTTTTCCCGCAATATTTATAGTTTCAAACCATTCTAATTTTTCGCTGTCTTCTCCAGAACAGAAGTAAACCATCAACTTGTAGTTCATAATTTGCTCTTGTTTGTTATTTGTTAGATTATGAAATGCTAAACCATTTAAAGAAAAATCACCATTTACATATTGACATATCGAAATTGTTCGTTGCTGTCCATCAATAACTTCAAAATTTCCGTCTTCACGAACTGCCCAATACATTACATTGAGTGGAAC
>JAOTSA010000171.1 GCA_030247515.1 Sulfurimonas sp.
GAAATGACACAACTCCAATTATGATAGTTGCTGCCAACGCTGATATGGCAACAAAGGGAAGTTGGGATTTAAATTTATACTTTTTATGTCTCTCTTCTAGCTCTTGAATATTAAGCATCTATAAGTCCTGTATGAATCGCTGCCATTTCGATAAATTTTGTAGAGATTTCATTTGAAGTGATTTTAGATTGGTTTTCATTGGCATAGTAAAGATAAATATCAAAAAGAGTATAAACCAATTTGTTAGTATCTCTGTAGTTTCCATCTGTAAGTTTATGGATAAGTGTTATGGATTTTTGAGTAAACATACTCGCAGTATCAATGCAGTTTGCTTGCATGAGTTTTTTTTGAATATATATCTTTAGTTCAGAAGCAGAAGCATTTTCTAGTTTTATACTCTCCCAAATTCTAGTTTGGAAGTGTTCTTTTGCTATGATATCCTCTTTTTCGGTTTTATGAAGCGCAATAAGAAACTTTACCTTGCGGGTGTCTGAGAGAAGTCTGATTTTTTCCATCATGGGTGTTGTGTAGAGTTGCGCCTCATCTAAGAGAATAAGTGGAACTATAGTCTCGCCAAGTTCCCTGTTTTCAACAACCTTGATAAATTGGGTAAAGTTTAACTCTCCTTCATAGCGCATATCGTAAAGGTCTTGAGCGAGTGTTTTAAAAAACTCACTTTCATCCAAAATAGGTGTTTTGTAAAGGCATACTTTTTGAGAATTGGCAAGGTCTTCATAAAGCTTTGACATGAGCATACTCTTGCCTGTTCCTGGTTTGCCATAGAGAAGAATCATCTTAAGAGGCTTTTCTACGGAGTTTTTTAAGGACTCATAAATAATCGATACCCTCTCAAGGCGGATGTAATCTTTAGTATTTACAGTATCTAAAAAAACATCCCTTGAGTCTTCATAGATACCTGGTTTCAATCATTCTCTTTTATGCTGGCATTTGTAGCATTGATACCATCTTTAGTATTTAGTAAAACTTTGTCAGAGAGACCTTGATAACCTAAATCAGATAGTGAAATATCCTTTTTCGCCCTATTGATAATGCGTGGCTCTATGACGATAACAAGTTCTTGTGTTGTTTTTGATTTACTCTCATACTTGAAAAGATAGTTAAGAATAGGAATATCACCAAGAATTGGTACTTTGTTCACATCGATAAAATTGTGTGTATTGATGAGACCGCCTAAGATGATACGGTTTCCATCTTTGACTGTTACCACGGAAGAGAGCTGGCGACGGCGTAGGTCAGGTGGCATTGTTCTGTCGGCACCCTCAATTGCAGCTATATCACTTGCTGTTTCTGAGAGAGAAGGGTTGATTTTTAGTGTTATCATGTTGTCATCTGAAATTTCAGGGGTAATATCTAAAAGAACCCCTGCAAAAACAGACTGCAAATCTTCACTTGTACTTTGTGTTCCACTTGTTCCACCAGCAAGTGTTTCAGTGCTTATGATTTTGTAAAAATACTCTGTTCCTGCAGTTATAAGTGCTGGCTGGTTGTTAAGCGTTAAAACTTTTGGGTTGGATATGGAACTAACGTCACCTTGGGTTTTAAGAAATTTGATAACTTCATCTAAACTGCCTTTTGCTCCAAGTCTAAAAACACTAGCAGTACTACGTCCCAATGCAGATTTTCCATAAGAATCAAATGATGTTCCAGTATTTAGTGCATCTGAAGTGAATTCCCCCACATCTTTTGAATTTACATAGTCAAAAGATAACCCAATGTTCTGTAACTTATAAAGTTGAGACCAATCAACTCCCGTTGTTTTTCCCTCACTCAATGTAACTGATAGAAGCTGTACATCAATTAGAACTTGAAGCTGTACCTTCTCCTGTAATTTTTTAAGATAAGATTCAAATCTTTCCATCTGTTT
>JAOTSA010000040.1 GCA_030247515.1 Sulfurimonas sp.
TGTCTTCAGCTATCTGTTTGCATTCACGTCCGCCTATCCGTCTACCTCTGATTCTACTGCCTCTTTTATTCCCTATGGCGACGCCTGTTGGTATTGGTCCATACATCGATATTCCATCTGTAATGATAGTTGTGGGTGGAAGTATAGGAGCTTTGATGATCTCCTTTAAGCCTGCACAGATGAAATTATTTGTTAAAATTTTTATGATTGCTATCAAGCCTCCACAAGAAGATAGACTGGAGCTAATCAAAAAACTAGTAGGATTTGCGACAAAAGCTAGAAAAGATGGTATTTTAGCGTTAGAGGGTGAAGTCAACAGTGAGCCAAATGCGTTTTTGAAAAAAGGGCTCTCTATGGCGATTGACGGCAATGAGCCTGATAGCATAAGAGAGTTACTAGAAATCGAGATGGAGCAAACAAGCACAAGACATAAAGTGCACGGCTCTATTTTTGCGCAGTGGTCGGGTCTTGCTGGAGCTATGGGGATGGTAGGAACACTTATCGGTCTGGTTGCGATGCTTATGAACATGGCAGACCCTTCGGCGATTGGTCCTTCTATGGCGGTCGCACTTCTTACAACATTGTATGGTGCGGTTATCGGAAACGTTGTTGGAAATCCGATAGCAAATATTTTGGGACTTAGAAACGATGATGAGACGGTTGTAAAAGAGATGATTTTAACAGGAATTATGTCCATCCAGTCAGGTGATGCACCAAGAGCATTAGAGGCAAAACTTTTGAGCTATCTTGCTCCAAGTGAACGTGTAAGTCAGTTTAACTAATGGGAAAGAAAAAGTGTCCTGAGTGTCCGACATGTATGCCAGAGTGGCTTGCAGCTTTTGGAGACCTTATGTCGTTGCTTCTTTGTTTCTTCGTTTTGCTTCTCTCCATGTCAAGTATGGATGCGAAAAAAGTTTCAGAAGCTATCGGTTCACTTGCAGGTGCTATGAGCGTTTTGGAGGGTGGGATGCAGACTGAAGTTTCAAAAAAACTTCAACAATCAGCAACTCCAATGGAAGCCGTGGAAGAGACAGCCGAAGAGGTAAACAGAGTTGCTCAAGCTATCAATGAGATGAATGAGATAGGCGAGGTGACAGCCCAGGGTGGTGGTCCATCTGTTTCGCTTGAAGAGGCGCAAGAGGGGTTTGTTATTGAGCTTCCTGCCTCACTTCTTTTCAAATCAGGAAGTGCGACTATCCAAAATGATGATATGCTTCTTTTTCTTAAAAGAATTGCACTTATCATTGGCGAACTGCCAAATGAGACGCTTGTGAGTGTACGTGGGCATACGGACAACCAAGGTCCAATGGCAAAGAGTCCTTATAAGGACAATTGGGAGCTTTCAGCCGCAAGAGCAATCTCTGTTTTACAGGAGCTGATTTTGGATGGCGTTGACCCAAAACGCATAAGTGCAGCTGGATATGCAGAGTTTTCCCCAAAAGCGACAAATGTAACTGAAAATGGCAGAGAACAAAATCGCAGAGTTGAGATTCACTTTTTTGGTGGCTCTTTAAGTAACAAATCAAAAGTAGAACAGACAGTTTTGGATAAGGCAGCAAATAAGTAATGAAAAGACTTTTTCTCTTTTTTGCACTTATGTATGCAGCTTCTCTTTTTGGGGCTCAAAATATTGCAATTCCCACTATGAATTTTGAGCTTTCTGCTCCTAATTCTCCCCAACAGCTTGTAAGCTCTCTTAATGTCCTTGTTCTTTTAACGCTTCTTTTTTTAGCACCGAGTATGGTTTTGGTTATGACGACTTTTACAAGATTTGTCATTGTATTTGGTTTTTTGCGTCAAGCACTAGGAACGCAGCAAGTTCCACCGACGCAGCTTTTAGTTATGCTTGGCATGATACTTACTTTTTTTGTCATGGAACCTGTAGGTAAAAAAGCGTATGAAGATGGGATAAAGCCATATATAGAAGAGAAGATAGGGTATGAAGAAGCTTTTGACAGAACAGCACTTCCGTTTAAAAACTTTATGATAAGAAACACACGAGAGAAAGATTTAGCTCTTTTTTTACGTATCAGAAAGATGGAAAATCCTGCATCAGTTGCGGATGTCCCGCTCTCTATCGTTATTCCTGCTTTTGTGATTAGTGAGCTAAAAACTTCATTTGAGATAGGTTTTTTGCTCTTTTTGCCATTTTTGGTTATTGATATGGTTGTCGCATCAATTTTGATGTCCATGGGTATGATGATGTTGCCGCCTGTCATGATTGCTTTGCCCTTTAAGATACTCATTTTTATCCTTATAGATGGTTGGAATTTGCTTATTGGCAATCTCATCGCCTCCATCAAATAGAAAGTAGGTCGTATGAATTGTAAATATTTTGGCACATGTGGTGCATGCATCGTTTATGAGGGCGGATACGAGCAACAGCTCTCTTTGAAAGTTACTCTAAATCAAGAGAGATTTAGACCTTTTTATAGCGGTGCATTATCTGTGTTTGAGTCTCCAAAGGGCAACTATCGCTCAAGAAGCGAGTTCAAGATATGGCATGAGGGAGAACTGCTTCACTATGCCATGAACAACAGAGACAAAAACGGTGTTGTTTTTATCGATGAGTGTCCGCAAGTGAGTACATCTATCTTTACGCTCATGCCAAAACTTTTAAGCATGATTCAAGAGAAAAAAATCGGTTTTAAACTCTTTGGTGCAGACTTTTTAAGTTCAAACAGTGGTGAAATTGTAGTTTCGCTTCTTTACCATAAAACACTAGATGCCGCTTGGAACGAGAATGCCGCAGAGATTGCCAAAGAACTTGGTATATACATCATAGGTCGCAGCAGAGGTCAAAAAGTAGTTATTGGGCAGGATTATGTGACTGAAATTTTGTATGTTGAGCAAGAAGAGTTCCGATTTTGCTACATCGAAAACAGCTTCACACAGCCAAATTTTAGGGTAAACGAGCAGATGATTGGCTGGGTTTTGAAAAATCTTCCAGACACTTCAAGCGACTTGCTTGAACTCTATTGCGGTGCTGGAAATTTTACGATTCCTTTTGCGAAAAAGTTTCGCAAAGTTTTGGCAACAGAGATTTCAAAAGCATCTATTAATGCCGCACAAGCAAATATGCTCTTAAACAGTGTCCAAAATATAGAGTTTGTACGTATGAGTGTTGAAGAGTTTGTACAAGCACTTGATGGTGTAAGAGTTTTTAACAGAATGAGAGAGATAGAGATATCTTCTTATGAGATTCATACCATCTTTGTTGACCCGCCACGAAGCGGGATGGATGAAGATACATGTAAGTTTGCCGCACGGTACGAAAATATCATCTATATCTCATGCAACCCAGAAACATTGGCTAGAGATTTGGCTCTTTTATGCCAGACGCACACCGTTTGCGATATGGCACTATTTGACCAGTTTCCTTATACGCATCATGCAGAGATGGGTGTAAAACTTAAAAAAAAAGATAGAGAATGAAAAAAATATTGATTATCAGTGAAGGCGAAACCGCCGAGCATTTTATAAATAGGGTAATTGATACTTATACAAGTGAAAATATCTACTATGTGGTACAAACGAAATCAAAAAAATTTCCAAGTGCCAACCCATCACGTTTTAAATTTTATGAATTTGACCCTACAAGCTTCTACAAACTTGCCAACCTTCTTAAAATGGAGTTTGCTCAGGTGTTGATACTGATGGACAATCCTATGGATGTTGAAAATACTATCAAAAATATAAGAAGTATCAAAAAACAGCTCCGCATCATAGTTCTCAATAAATGGAAACTGAAAAACGAAGATTCAAACATAGTTATGATTAACTCAAAAGAGATTCTCTCTTCAAGAATGCTTGATTATCTCCCAAATGTTCCTGTTATTGCGCAAAATATAGGTATTGGCGAGGGCGAAATAATGGAGGTTCTTGTCCCTTTTGGAAGCTCTTTTGTTTATAAACATATCGGTGTTATTGAGCAAAAAGAGTGGCGCATTGTTGCTATTTACAGAAATAGAAAACTTATCATGCCAAATCGCCGTAGAATGATTCAGCCAAACGACTTTTTGGTAATGGTAGGCGACCCTGAAGTTCTTAAGTCAGTTTACAGAGCCATAAAAAGAGAGCTTGGGCAGTTTCCAGAGCCTTTTGGGTCAAATATCTATATTTACTTAGATATGGATTTGCTTAACCATAAAAAAGTTGAAAAGTTTGTTGCAAGAGCTGTTTTTGCGCATCAAAAATTTGGACGCACACTTATAATCAAGATAGTAAATCCAAGCAACTTTGAGCTGATTTGGAAAATCAAAGAGTATCGCTCCCAAAATATCATAATTGATATCAACTATGACACTAAAGAGCAACAAGCCTCTTTTTACAATGATATTAAAAACTATCACGTAGGGCTTGTTATCGTTGCTAATGAGATGTTTGAAAATGACAAAATGCGTACAACTCTCTATGAGGCGCATGTGCCAGTGCTTAAAATTGCAGAAAAAAATCTCTCTTTGGTTAAGGATGCTTCTATTATTTTAGGGGATAATCGTGATTTGGAGAAGATTTCATCAACAATTTTTGATATTTCTGAGAAGATGAACTTAAATATAGAGCTTTATAACTACACCAACGAATCTCAGGATGCAAAAGAGCAGGTTGTAGAACACTACACCAACCTCTCCACCATCTTTTCTAAGAGTGTAAAGATTATCAAAGATGGTGAAAATCCGATTAAAAAGCTTAAGCGCAAAGATGATTTTATCCAGCTTTTGCCTTTTACAAAGAAATTGACATTTAAAAATTTCTACTCTTTTTTCTCAACAGATAGTGAAAGACTTTATCATAAACTTGACAATCACCATCAGATTTTTATCCCTGTGCAGATTTAGGAACTCTTTTTGCTTTAATGGCAATAAATCATCAAGGTATAGGTCTTAATGAAGAGAGTTTTTTGGTTACTGTTGCTTGTTTCGGTTAGTGTGCATGCTGTTACAAATATATGGATTCGTACGGGTGAAGCTTATGGTATAGAGCCTAGACTGCTTTATGCCATCTCAAAAGTTGAGAGCGATGTCCGTCCGTTTATCGTTTCTGTAAATTACCAAAAATTGACAAAACCTCAAGAGCAAAAACTCTATTCCATGCTTAAGAGCAGAAATATCTCCTATAAAATATATTCAAAAGTAGTAGAAATCGATAGCAAAAACAGTGTTGAAGCAAAAGGTGTTGTCGATTTTTTAGACCAAAACAACTATCCGAGCTTTGATATCGGATTGATGCAGATAAACAATATGCACAAAGATATGTTAGCAACAATGAAGATACCATTAAGTGCGCTTTTAAATGAAAATATAAATCTAAGCGTTGCGGCAGGTATATTGTGGGAGTGTTACAAAAAACATCGCTCAAACGATAAAGCCATAAATGCCTACAATGGTGCCGTCATTGGAAATACATACTACACAAAAGTAGCAGCAGAGTTGCGTAAACTACTCCTTGCACACGAAAATAGTTCAAAGCGTCTTTTTTACCGTATTATCTAAACCGATTTTTATCGTTTTTAAAGTATCATGTATCCATTTTTAAAATTTATTTTTTGGATAAAGAATGCAAGTACATATAGAGCTTAAAAAAGTTGTTGATGACTCCTACGACATAACCATAGACACCCTTTCAAAACTACATTTCGATACAAAAGTTGCAGTTGTTACCAACACGACGGTTTCAGCTTTGCACTTAGAGTATCTTCTTAGCAAAATCAGCGCAAAAGAGCTTCATGTCGTTACGCTTCCAGACGGAGAAGAGTACAAAAACCAAGAGAGTATCGATGCTATTTTGGACTCACTCTTTGAACACCGCTTTAACCGTAAATCTCTTCTTATCGCTTTTGGCGGCGGCGTTATCGGCGACATGACTGGGTACGCCGCTAGTATCTACCAAAGAGGGATTGACTTTATCCAGATTCCTACAACACTTCTTTCTCAAGTTGATGCGAGTGTGGGTGGAAAAACAGGCTTCAACAACAACTACGGAAAAAACCTAGTTGGTGCATTTCATCAGCCCAAAGCTGTCTATATCGACCCCTATTTTTTAACGACACTTCCCAAGAGGGAGTTTGGTGCAGGAGTTGCCGAGATAGTTAAGATGGCGGTAACTTTTAACAAAGAGTTTTTTGAGTTTTTAGAGCATGCGGATTTGAGTAATTCAGAGGTTCTTCAAGATGCGATTCGCCGCTCAGTCCAGACAAAAGCGGATGTTGTAAGTCAGGATGAGAAAGAGCAGGGGCTTCGTGCCGCTCTGAACTACGGACACACTTTTGGGCATGTCATAGAAAATGAGACAAACTACAAAGAGTATCTCCATGGCGAGGCGGTTGCCATTGGGATAGTTATGGCAAATGAGATGGCTCTGAAGATGGGTCTCATGAACGAGAAAGAGGCTGCTCGGGTAAAAGCACTTTTACAAAAGTATGATTTGCCGACTACTTACACCATAAACGATGTAAGAAAATTTTATGAAGCATTCTTTTTGGATAAAAAAAGCTCTGATTCTGCCATCACTTTTATCCTTCCGCTTGGAATTGGCGATGTTGTAATTACTGATAAAGTTGATGTTGGGATTATCATGTGTGTTTTAAATAAATTTGGAAAAGAGTAAATGAAAAAACTATTTTTTTATCTGCTTGTTACTTCATCATTGCTATTTTCCCAAACTCTTGCGGAACAGACAAAGCAGCTTCAAGCCCTTGAGGAGCTGGAGCAAATAAGAGTTGCCGATGAGAATGCAAAAAAAGAGAGGATGGAACAACTCCTAGCTGAATTAAAAGTTGTTGAGGGGCAAATCGCTAAAAAAGAGAGTGTTTGGATAAAGAGTTATGCGTCTTACTTGACCTCTTTAGAGGTTCGAGAGAGCCTTGACAAGATAGTTGAACGCATCAACCATCTTCAAAAAAAGCGAGAAAAAACACTAAGTGAGGCGGATGAACTTGGCGCACTCATCGCACGTGAGAAGATTTTAACATCACAGATTGAGAAGTTGAAGAAAAAAGACAGTTCACCATTTTCAACGCTCTTAACACCGCCAAACATAGAAGAGATACCGTCTATCACAAACCCTTTGGACATCTTTATGGGTATTTCGCTTATAAAGACTCTTGATCAGGGGTTTAAAGACTATATCTCAAAAAAAGAGGAGCTTGATGTTTTAGTAGGGCTTTTACGTTCAGAGATAAATATCTACATACAGCTTGAATCTTTAAGTACACAACACAAGTATAAAGAGCAGTTGGATTTGAAACTCAAACAACTTGAGAGATTTGAATCGGCTCTTGATACCATGAATGTTACGGTTGATGTGTATGAAAAGAGACTAGACATCATAGAGATAAATATCAACAAAGAGATAGAGTCTCAGATGGTAAAACTTGTCAAGATTAGTGTCATAGTTCTTGTTGTTTTTTTCTTCTTTTTTCTGCTCAAACTCGTTATAAAAAAGTATATTACAGACAATGAACGCTTCTATATGGCAAACAAATTTATCACATTTGGTAATTTTACGCTCATCGTTCTTATACTATTTTTCAACTATATAGAAAACGTAAACTATCTAGTTACTATTTTGGGATTTGCGTCAGCTGGTATTGCTATTGCGATGAAAGATTGGTTTATGAGCATGCTTGGCTGGCTTGTTATCGTTTTTGGCGGCAGTATCCATGTCGGGGACAGAATCCGTGTCGATATGGATGGGCAGGCATATGTGGGTGATGTTATGGATATCTCTCTTTTGCGTATGACTATTTTAGAAGATGTTACTTTGACAACGGTTATGGAAAATAGAAGAGCGGGAAGAATCATCTTTGTTCCAAACAACTACATCTTTACCCGCATGATAGCCAACTACACGCACAGCTCGCTAAAAACTGTTTGGGATGGGATAGATATAACCATAACGTATGATTCAAACCATAAAAAAGCGATGCACTTGACAAAAGAGATAGCAAAGAAGTTTTCAAAAGGATATACCGATATCACAAGAAAACAGCTCAACAAGTTAAGAAGCAACTACAGTCTTAAAAACAGCAACGTTGAGCCTCGCATCTTCTCTTTTATCGCCCCAAATGGCATCAGTATAAGTGTTTGGTATCTTACAAACGCTTATGCGACACTCACACTAAGAAGTGCCATATCCACGGAAATCATAGACGCTTTTTTGGCTGAAGATGATATCACGATAGCCTATCCGACACAGATGCTCCATCTGGAACAGAGTGCTAAAAAAACAGCACCATTCGCACCGCAAGAGGTGGTATAAATGAAAAAAAAAGTATATTTTAAAACATTTGGATGCAGAACAAATCTTTATGATTCTCAAGTCATGATGAGTGCGATGCAAGAGTATGACATTACTGAAGATGAAAATGAAGCAGACATAGTCGTAGTCAACTCATGTACGGTGACAAACGGCGCTGATTCGCATGTCCGCTCTTACATCTCCCATGTTGAAAACAGCGGCGGTGCAAAAATTTTTCTCACAGGGTGCGGTGCGCATACAAAAGGGGAAAAACTCTTAGAACAAGGACGTGTTGCAGGTGTTTTTGGGCAGAGCGAAAAGCTCAAAATAGATACGATGCTCAGCCGTGAAGAGCCTTTTTATGAACCAGGAGATTTAAACCACATAGACGAGAGTGTCGTGGATGATTTTATCGGCAAGAGCAGGGCGTTTATAAAGATTCAGGAGGGGTGCAACTTTCGTTGCTCTTACTGCATCATCCCTTATGTGCGTGGGGATGCACGAAGTATGGATGAGGAGAAGATTTTAGAGCAAATCCGCAGACTTGGCGCAAATGGATTTGGAGAGTTTATCCTCACGGGAACAAATGTCGGAAGTTATGGACAAAAAACGGGAAGCTCTATCGCCTCTCTTATGAAAAAAATGTCACAGATTCGAGGTGTGAGACGCATCAGACTTGGAAGCGTTGAGCCGATTCAAATCAGTGATGAGTTTAAAGAGATTTTGGATGAACCGTGGCTAGAACGTCATCTGCACATCGCACTTCAACACACCTCGCCGCAGATGCTCAAACACATGAATAGACGCAATGTTTACAAGCAAGACAGAGAGTTGTTTGAACTCTTGGCAAGCAAAGGATTTGCGATAGGGACGGATTTTATCACAGGACACCCTGGGGAGAGTAAAGAGCTTTGGGATGAGGCGATGCGCAATGTGCGAGAACTTCCGCTTACTCATCTTCACGCATTTACCTACTCAAAGCGAGACGGTACGCCATCGGCAGTGATGAAACCAGAGGTGAGTGGCAACGTGGCAAAAGAGCGGTTACATGAGCTAGAGCGCATAGTTCACGAGAAAAACTTTGCCTTTAGAGCAGCTTTTGACGGGGAGCTTAGTGTGCTTGTTGAGAGCCAAAAAGAGGGCTTTTTTGTAGGATACGACCAACATTTCAACAAGATTTTAATAGACTCAGATGAAGATTTAGTCGGAAATTGGGTAAATATTAGTAAATATGAAGTCAAAGAGGATGCAAACTATGCTCGAATCTAAGACAAACAGAGTTGTTCTTTATGTATCGGCTTTTTTGGTTGTCGTGCTTGTTCTTTTTGCACTTTTGCGTGACAATGCAGAACCTATCGCTCTTAAAGAGGCAACAAAAATTTTGGAAAATCACAGCGTAAAGAGCGTTGTGGTTTCGGATGATTTGATTTACCTAAAAACCCAAAACGAACTATACAAAATCCCATCCTCCCAACTTTCGCCAAAGATGCTCTCTGATTATGAAGTAAAAACAAAAAGTAGTTCAGGCACGGTCATGTATCTTCTCTTTTTTCTCCTATTTTTAGGTTTTGGAGCATTTTTTTATAGATGGTTTCAAAAAAACAGAATTTTTAATATACAAGAGGTAAAAGAGACAAGAGGACACTTTACAACAGAACATTCTACACCCATAGAGTCTATCAAAAGCGATATTACGTTTGATGATATCGGTGGTATCAGTGATGTAAAAAGCGAACTTGAAGAGATAATCGACTTTATGAAAAAACCTAAACGCTACAAGAGTTTTGGTGCAAGGATGCCAAGAGGCGTGCTTTTGGTAGGTCCTCCAGGAGTCGGCAAAACGATGATAGCAAAAGCAGTTGCAAATGCCGCAGGTGTGCCGTTTTACTACCAAAGTGGTGCCTCTTTTGTACAGATTTATGTCGGTATGGGTGCAAAAAGAGTGCATGAACTCTTTGTTGCCGCAAAAAACAATGCGCCATCCATCATTTTTATCGATGAGATAGATGCGGTGGGTAAAAAGAGAGACGGGCAGAGAAACGATGAGCGAGAAGCAACACTCAACCAGCTTCTCACCGAGATGGACGGTTTTGAAAACGCAAGCGGAGTAATAGTTGTAGCCGCTACCAACAAGATAGATGTCCTAGACTCCGCACTTTTGCGTGCGGGAAGGTTTGACAGACGCATCTTTGTGGAGCTTCCAACGAACAAAGAGAGAGCTTTGATTTTGTCAAAATATTTGGAGAAAGTGCCTCATGAAGTCGATGTGAGTGCCATCGCAAACATGACGGTCGGATTTAACGGTGCATCTTTGGCGGCACTTGTAAACGAGGCGTCGCTTCTTGCCATCAGACAACATGACTTTCAAGTGACTATCGAGCATTTTCATCAGGTTAAAGACAAGGTTATGTTTGGCAAAAAGAAGCTCCAGATTCTCAGCCCAAAACAAAAAGAGTACCGTGTCACATACCAAGCCGCAAAAGTTATCTGTGCGACCTATTTTGACCTTCCTTTTGAAAAACTGCTTCTCTCCAACGAAAAACTTACTCCCGCAACCGATGAACCTCTTTTGCAACATGAACTAGAATCAAGGGTAAAAATGCTTTTAGCAGGTGTCGTCGCATGTGCCATCAGATACCATGAACACGCAAGCAGTGCCAAAGGCGATTTGGATGAGGCAAAAGAGATAGTTGAGAAGATGATAACAGAGTACGGCATGGGTTCTTCACTTATGGCAAGCCAAAATGAAAAAGAGATTTTGATGCAAAAACTCTATACGCAGACAAGAGAACTCTTAGAGTCTCTACAAAGCGTCATGAGTGATGTAGAGAGAGTTTTAAACGAGAGAGAGAGCATCACAAAAGCAGATGTAAAAAAGAGGCTGGATGCGGTTTTATAGCGGTTTTTCTCTTAAAAACGAACAGCACTTTTTTGATGCGTATATAAACCATTCCGACTATACTGTTTGCGGATTTAGCTATGGTGCTATCAAGGCTTTTAGGCATGTCAAAGAGCAGTTGGAACTTCAAAAAAGAGTAGATACCCTCCAACTCTTCTCTCCCGCCTTTTTTCAGACAAAAGAGGAGAAGTTTAAAAAAATCCAACTTTTGGGCTATAGAAAAGATAGAGATTTATACATAAATGAGTTTCTAAAATCATGCTTTTTGCCATACCCAAAAAAGAGTATAGAGCAAGAAAAGAGTAGTATAGAAGATTTAGAAGAACTGCTCTACTTCAAGTGGAGTGAAGATGAGCTGAAAAATATTGCCAAAAAAGGGGTAAAGATAGAGGTTTACCTCGGTGGTAAAGATGCCATCATAGATGTTGAGGGCGCAAGAGAGTTCTTTTTAGAAGTCGCAACAGTGACATATATAAAAGAAGCGAATCATTTTTTATTAATAAGCTAAAGCTAGATCCTGAATCAAGTTCAGGATGACGGAAGCTCAAAAACCTCGTCATTCCAAACTTGATTTGGAATCTCTTTTCTATTTAACTAATATACAAAGGAAACACAATATGAGCCAAATAAAAATAGGCGTAATAACCGCAAGTGACAGAGCAAGCAAGGGAATCTATGAAGATATATCGGGAGTTGCTATCCAAGATACGATGAGAGACTATCTAAAGAGTGAGTTTGAGATAGTTTATAGATGTATCCCAGATGAGCAAGATGTTTTAGAAGCCACCATGATAGAACTTTGCGATAATGAGAGTTGTTGTTTGGTAGTAACCACAGGCGGAACAGGACCAGCACTCCGTGATGTTACCCCAGAAGCGACCCAAAATGTATGTCAAAAAATGATGCCAGGATTTGGCGAGTTGATGCGTCAAGTGAGCCTAAAGTATGTTCCAACGGCTATACTCTCACGCCAGAGTGCTGGTATCAGAGGCAAAAGCCTCATCATAAACCTCCCTGGAAAACCAAAGTCCATAAGAGAGTGTTTAGACGCAGTTTTCCCTGCTGTTCCATACTGTATAGACCTCATAGAAGGACCATATATGGAGACAAACGAAGAAGTCATCAAGGCTTTTAGACCTAAGGTTTAAGCGGTTGGTAGTTGGTTAGTGGCAAACTTTCTTTTTTCATTGCACCTCAACTCTTCTCAATCATCGACATCATCTGAGTATAAATAATCCCTATTTGTGCTTGGATGGTGGGTTTTTCGTCGTCGTTTGCATTTAACAGTTTATCTTCAAGCACTCTTAACCTTTTTTGCAGTTTTTCTAAAGCACCCTCTGGACTCTCTTTTTCGTCACTGTATGTTTGAGTTAAGTTTTTAAAAGAGTTGGCTTTTTTCGCATCATCCAATTTTGCCAATGACTCTTTTGTAGGTTCTGATACCGCCAAATCTATATGTGAGATAACCCCAGCTCTACCGTTTTCAAACAAAACCATACCACTCTTTCTCATCTCTCCGAGTGTATCGTTCATGCTTGATTTTAGGCTAAAAGGGGTATGTGCAGAACCTAAAAATATAGCTCCTATGCCGACTTCTCCCAAAGCCAGAAGTTTGTCCTCTCTATCTGTTTTTTGCCAGATTCTTAGTTTGTCAAAGATGGCATCGTTTTCATCTATCCAACCGTTTTTATCATCATCATAGAGTGCCAAATCTGCAAAACCGTCTCCGTTTTTTGTGCCAAAGAGTTCGCTTCCATTATCTATAAAAGAGTTGCTATTTTTATCTAAAGCCAAAAATGCGCTATTTAGCCCGAGTTTAGATATCTGCTCACTCTCCCCGTCACTATCTATATCAAAAGCAAATTTGTCTGTACTTAGTGTGGGCATAGAAGAGCCAAGCGATATGATAAGCGGGTCTTGCACCGCATACGCCGACATGTTAAGAGTTGTTTTTGACACAAAACTTCTTGAGAGCGAAACATCCAAAGAGAGTTCCATCTCTCTTCCATCGGCTTGTATATAAGCTTTTGTTTGAAAATTTAGCTCCTGCGCCTCCATATAGGTCATCTCTATCTCCACTCTATCTCCCACAACACTCCTAGATGAAGCACTTATGTTTGATAAAAGAGCCTTTGCGAGCTTTTGTGACATCTCATCGTACGATTTTTTCATAGACTCTTCATCTATTTTGGCACTCTCAACAACATTTGACGAGGTGTCAAGAGAGCTTTTGTTATCGCTACTGATGCTAGAAGAACTCCCCGCTATACTAAAATATGTAGAATTCATAAATACCGAATAACCATCTATCTTCATCTTATCCTCCATGATAAAATTATTATAGATGTAATATCGACATTTTCTACTTTAATCTCCAGAAATAAAGTGTTCCTCCCTCGTCTGCACTGAGTAGTTCATTGTTGGTAAGAAACTCCATTTTGACAACTTTGGTTTTGTGTCCTTTTAGTAGATATAGCTCTTGCAGAGTGTTTGTCTGCACTACCGCAATGGTGTCTGTCTCGTTTTTGTTAAATGCTGCGAGTGAAGCATCTTGGCTTAGTATGACACTGCTGATAAAAAAGTCTGCACTGGCTGTTTTGTAGCCTTTTGCGGAACGGTAGAGAACAAGGCGTTTGTCCTTGCCGCCTGTTGCTAAGATGCCATTTTTGTAGTCGATGGCAAAGATATCTCGCTTATTTGCCTCGTCATAATGTTCTATAACCTCGCCGCTTTTAGTCTCTATCTTGTAGAGCGTTGGAGCTTCATCTGCACTGAATAGGAGTTTTTTATCTTCACTAAGCACAAAATCAGAAAAGCTTGCTTCACTTAGATGTTTTTTGTAGAGAATGGCTCTTTTTATCATGTCAAAAAGGATGATTTCATTCTCCATTGTGCCTATGATGATTTGGTTGGCACTTGCAAACTTTATCTCTTTTGGGGCTATCTTTTGCGATGCGTCTAAAAGTTTGGTAAGCTTTTTTTGCTCATACATGTAGATATCTCCCCACGAATCCAAATGTCTGGTGGCAAAGATGATTTTACCATCAAGAGCATCCACGCTTGTCACGATAATACCGATGGTGTCGCCTAATATATTTTGCTGTGTGGGAATGGTTATTTTCTCCAAAAGTTTACCACTCAAGAGGTCATACACCATAACGCTGCTCTCTCTTGTAGAGACGATAAGCTTGTTGTCTGCTCTGACAAAATCGGTGGTTGCGTCACCTACTTTGATGCTTTTGTATGGCGTTAGCTCTTTGGCAAAAAGAGCGTAAACCCCCAAAAATAGAAAAATAAAATAAAATTTCATGCCCCCTCCTTCAACTGTCTTGCTATGCCCACGATAGAGACCTCAAATGCGCCGCTATCGCAAACCTCTATACATCTGGCACATTTTATGCACTCTTTTCCTGTAACGATGTAGCTCTTTTTGCCCACCGATGACAAGACCCCAACCTCAGGGCAGACCAAAAAACACTCTTGAGAGTGGACGCATTTCTCAGCGTCGTGGCTGATTTTGATAAGCGAGTATTTGCCAACGATGGCGTTAAATCCGCCAAGCGGGCAGATGTGTCCGCACCAGCCGTATTTTTGGGAGAAAAGGTCAAAAAAGAAGAGTGCCACAAGAAAAAACCACCCCATCCCAAAACCAAATATTATACCTCTGTGAGCCATGCCGATGGGACTGATAACCTCAAATGCCGAGATAGAGAAAACAAACGAGAGAAGAAGCGTGAGAGCGATAACCCAGTAGCGGACTTGACGGCTCAAAAGAGATGGTGCATCCTTCTCTCCAAGACCAAGTTTTCTTCTAAGTGCGGCGGCGGTTTCGGTGATGATGTTTACGGGGCAGACCCATGAACAAAAAAACCTTCCCCCGACAACACCGTAAAAAAAGAGTACGACAGCCACTCCAACCAAAACATCGGCAGAGATAACAGCCCCCGCAAGAAATGTTTGAAGCGTTGCAAATGGGTCGCTAAGCGGGATAAAGCCAAACAAAACAGACGAGCTTAGGTTTCCTTTGAGCATCTCCCATCCATAGAGATTTGCCAAAAAGTAGCCACCAAGCACAAGAAGTTGCGTGGTGCGGCGTGCGAGGTAGTATCTGTATCTAAAAATCTTATTCATGGTAAAGCCCCTTTAAGATGCCATCGACATCGTTCACATTGTCAAGTGCGCTTTTTTCATTGCGTTTTGTCTTCTCCATCGTAACATCCGCCGTCTTTTTCTTTGCCCTTGCCTCATCCTCTTTGTCCCACCCCACAACGTAGTGTGAACCTCGCTCATAAGCCGATAAAAAGAGGGGAAATACTTTGATAGATGGTGTGTTGGTAGGGCAGGCGTGTTCGCAGAGACCGCATCCCGTGCAGGCATCTGGGTTGACAACAGGTGTGAGATATGCGTGCATTCCCGTGCGTTCATTGCGCTCATTTTTCTGCATGATAGCGACATCTTCAAGCGGACATGCACGAATACACATGGTACATTGAAGTCCCAGATACGCCAAACATGACTCGGTGTTGACACGTGCAAGTCCCATTCTGGCGTTGTTTATGGAAAACTGACCCTTTTTTGTAAGGCGTTCAAGGTTGAGTGCATCCGTTGGACATGCACTCGCACACGGCACATCCATGCAAAGGCGGCATGCATCTTCTCGTGGAGTAAAGTAGGGTGTACCCGTTGGCACATCATCAGAGATGGTAGCGAGTTTAAGCACATCAAACGGACAAGCACTCACACACATACCGCAATGCAGACAGGATGCTAGAAACTCTTTTTCGCTAAGTGCGGCAGGCGGACGAAGAGCAAGCGTTTGCGCTTGGGACTTTGTGAGGTACGCACTCCACACAACCCCTCCCAAAAGAGCATAACCGATGCCATAAACGCTTTTTTGTAAGAAAGACCTTCTAGCTATCTCTTTTTCTTGCATGAAGCACTCCTGACACATATATGAACTATTATAGTGATAGTTTTTTTAAATTCGATTGAATGC
>JAOTSA010000041.1 GCA_030247515.1 Sulfurimonas sp.
AGTTGATTCTCTGTGATAACTATTTCTCAAGTTAAAATAATAGAATAGGCTTAATTTTGAGAAGATTATGTACACAAAAAGGTGATTTATACATCGTAAGCTTTTATCCTTATATGATTTTTAAGAGTGTTTGCTGATCAATAGAAAGTTTTAGGTAGAAATTAAAAAACTAAGAGGTTGTGAAATGCCAGAAGTAAGTAGATTTTTGGGGATAATAATCTCGTTTTATTATGATGAGCATAATCCTCCGCACTTTCATGTTAAGTATAATGAATACAGAGCAACATTTCTGATAAACGAGTTAAAAATTCAAGATGGTTTTTTGCCAAAAAGAATTATATCTTTGGTCTTGGAGTGGGCGTTTGAACATAGAGATGAGTTAGTTCAAGATTGGGAACTGGCTCAAAATGGCAAAGTGCCAAATAAAATTGAGCCTTTAGTGTAGGGGAATGTCATGATTTGGGTAGAAGATGCTAAATACATCAGTGGTTATCGTGCTTTTGTGAAATTTAACGATGGTAGAGAATCGATTATAGATTTGGAAAATTATATAAAGTCAAAACCAAACGGAACAATTTTTGAGCCACTTAAAAAGCTAGAAAATTTTCAAACATTAAGATTTAATCCTGATATTGATACTATCGAGTGGGCAAACGGTGCAGATATAGCCCCTGAGAGGCTATATGAGTTGGCGCGTTAAGGATGCGGTACTTTAATCTTTGAGTTTAAACTCCACCCTATGGCTATCATAAAGAGTAAAACCGCTACTGATGGAAGTGAAGCATAGGTTTGTGCCAAAAATACGAGCCAGAGCAAAATCGCTCCCAGAGGGGTTGGTACTCCTGTGAAGTATTTGCTTACCTCGCCTGCGTCTGCATTGATGTTGAACTGGATAAGACGACGAAGCCCTGAGATAACATAGTAGATGCTTACAACTCCAGCCACAAACACCCACATGCCTGAAAAACTCACACTATAGATAGCTTGAAAGATAAGAAAAACAGGAACAAGCACAAAACTTAAAAAGTCTGCAAAGCTGTCGAGCTGGATGCCAAACTCGTTGGAGAGATGGTATTTTCTAGCGATTTTGCCATCAAAGATATCAAACGCCCCGCCTACCCACGCCAAAATAACGGCGAGAAAAAAGTTGTTTTGCGTGATGAAGTAAGTAGCTAAAAGACCTGCTGTGATGTTTACAAAAGTAAAAAGGTTTGCGAGGTTAAAGTGTGATGTACTTGTAAATAAAAACTTCATGATGCTCTTTTTTCTAAAATTATAGCCTAAATCAGATTTCTTGCAAAATTGGGAGATTCAATTTTAAACATTTTTTTCAAACTGCAAAGTAGTATGCCCGATGTTAAAATGGTGTTCGAGGTACTCGGAAATCTCATAAATCATCCTCTCGTAACTATCATAATCACAGTGTGCTACTACTATATGGGCGGTAAAGTAGTAGCAGTTATGGCTTATCTCCCAGCAGTGTATGTCGTGGATGTCTATGATGTCTGTAAACTCTTTTAGCAGTTGTGCTTTTACTATGTTAGTGTCCACGGGCGAGCCTTCAAGCAGTACGTGGATGGCGTCTTTGATGAGGGTGTAAGACCATTTGGAAACAACTGCGGCGACTACAATCGCCAAAATCGTATCTATGACAAACATGTGGGTAAAGTGGATGACAACAGCTCCAAGAATAATCGCAACGGATGAGAACGTATCGGCAATCATGTGTAAAAATGCGGAGCGGATATTGATGTTGTTTTGGTCTGCCTTGAAAAGTAGCACACCTGTTATGATATTGACCACAAGCCCTACAAGAGCCACTATGAAAGTTGCCTCGCTTAAAATCGTTTCAGGGTTTAAAAATCTTAAAATCGCTTCATAGAGTATCCATATCACGCTAAAGGCGATGGTAAGCCCATTCATCAAAGCAGCGATAATCTCCGCTCTAAAGTATCCAAAAGATTTGGCTTCATTTGGCTCTCTTATGGCTATGGTTATGGCAAAAAGCGATAGCCCCAGTGCAAAAGAGTGGGTAAACATATGGATGGCATCGGAGATAAGAGCAAGAGAGTTCGCATAGATACCCCCTGCAATCTCCACAAGCATAACGATAAATGTAATTAAAAAAGAGATTTTGAGCAGTTTTTTATCGTTTGAAGAACTGTGGTGATGGTCATGATGATGGTCATGATGTTCGTGATGATGATGATGGTCTGTTTGCTTTAGCGGAACGTGGTGCGTGTGTTCAAACCTGCAACTTTTTTGTGTTGTTTGTCTCATTTTTTGTCTTCTTTCTTGCTTTCTTGGTATAAAAATTATAGCTTCAATTTGTGACATTCTAAAATCAAATTACTAAAAATAAAATTAATATCGATAATCCGTATCATTTATAAAAAATAAAGCTATTGTTGATTATGATATCGCTTATCAATTAAAAATAAAAAAAAGGAGTCGTGAATATGAAAAAAATAGTTATAACAACTTTCTTAGTTCTATCTTTTGTTCATGCAGATAGTGAAGAATCTTCTCAAAATATCAAAGATAGAGAGCATTCCGCAAGAGATACGATTGAGGGCGTCATGAAAGCTAAAGAGATTTCAGAGAGTGTAAAAGATGCAAAAATTTCTGCACAGATAAAGGCACTCTATCTTGGATATGACAGAAACGATGCTCCGAGTGAGTACGCAACTGCTTTAGGTATGCAATTGAAATATGAAACGGCTGATTTTAGAGGTTTTAATGCGGCAGTAGAGTTTAGCACGGCGCATGATATTGATTTTGCGACAGGAGAGGGAGTACATCATAGTAGCGAAATTGCTTCTGAGAAAGGCAATTATACTGAACTCTCGCAAGCCTATATCAACTATAAAAATGGCGGAGTAAATCTGCGTGCAGGGCGACAACTCATCGATACACCGCTTGCAGATGGTGATGACATGAGAATCATCGCAAATACATTTGAAGCATATACTCTATCTTATGAGCAGGAGAATTTGACGTTTATGGGTGGATTGCTTACAGGGTGGCAGGGGACAGATACTGGTTTATCTCCTCACAATCACTGGTCTGATACGGGGGAAGATGGAACATATTTTGGTGGACTCTCATACTCCGATGATCTTATAGAATCTAGCGTATGGTACTATGGTATCTCTAAGGATAGTGACCCAAACAGTGCAACTGGTAATGTAGCAAATGGTTCATTTTATACAGATATCTCTTTACATATAGAGCTATCAAAAGAGTATGCACTCCATGCAAGCGCACAGTATCTCAGCCAAAAAGAGGCGCATAATAGCGCAATTGATGCGACTATCTATGGTGCGATGGCGGAATTTGTCATGTTTGAAGATTTTGCACTCTCGGCTGCGTATAACAAATCGCAAAAACACGAGGGAATGGGGAGCTTTTCTGGTTTTGGAGGAGGAACGCTCTACACAAATATGGACTCCATGATTTTGGATAACATAACAATGGACAGAGAAGCGCAAGCGGTGGTTGCGGGTCTGACATACCGTTATGATGATTTTGGATTTATGTATGCACATGGTGTTTTTAATGGCAAAGCCAACTCTTTTGGGGTAAAAGAGCGTATAATCGAACAAAATATAGGTTTTGAGTACAAGCCAGATGAGAAGGTAACTTTTGCAGCTCTTTATGTAAAAAATGAAGATAAAAAAGAGAGTGGGAGCAACGGTGGAGATTGGGAAAATGTGAGAGTTTTGCTCTCCTATAATTTTTAATTAATATGATATCTATTATCATTACAGAAAAAGAAAAGAGAAATATGCCAAAGAGTACTAAAAAACTAAGCGAATGTAAAAAAGCTTGTATCGTCAAAGTTACAAAACTTCATGCCGTAGCGGAGCTTAAAGCACGTCTTATCTCCTTTGGTGTGATGAAAGATGCAGTTATAGAAATTTTAGAGTATGCTCCTGCAAAAAGTACCATCGAGATAAAAATCGGTAAAACAAGACTGGCTCTAAGAGCGCAAGAAGCCGAACTTATAGAGGTGCAAAAAGTATGAAAAGAGATGCAAAAAGCTGCCCAATAACAGCAAAACATATAAAAGCAGCACTTGTCGGACAGCCAAATGTTGGCAAGAGTATGCTCATAAACTCCATCTCCAATGCGCACCTTCATGTTGGGAATTTTACGGGTGTTACGGTTGAGAAGTGCGAGGTTCTTTTTGACTATGGCGAGCATCATTTTACGGTTGTGGATTTGCCAGGGACGTATGCGCTAAGTAACTACTCCATCGAAGAGAGGGTAACGACGGAGTTTCTTGTGGCGCAAGATTATGACCTTATCATCAATGTTGTGGATTCGACGAACTTGGAGAAAAATCTTCAACTGACAACGGAACTTATGAGTCTTGGCAAAAAAATGGTTATTGCGCTTAACATGAGCGATGAGGCGCAAAAAGAGGGCATCGAGATAGACAACAAACAGATGTCGCTTATCCTTGGGATACCTTGCGTAAAGGTCTCCGCCGCTACCAAAATGGGGATAAAAGAGCTTATCGAGGCAGTGGTTTGGGAGTTTGAAAAAGAGCAGACGCAAAACAAACTTCTCTTTAGCGAGGCAGTTGAAGAGGAGATAACGCTTTTAGAAGAGAGCTTAGCAAAGCATAGATTTGAAGATGAAAACTCTTATAGAAACATTGCCATCAACCTGCTAAAAGGCGATAAAAAGACATACGCAAAACTTCATGACGACCCCATCTGGATGGAGTTACAGCCTCTTTTAGTAGAAGCACTCAAGCATGTAGAGCTTCATCATGAAAGTGACGATATCAAAGAGGCGTTTGCCGAGGAGTATGCGGCATTTAACAGAGGGGTTGTAGCTGAAGTGTTGCACTTCGCAAAAGAGCCAAAACAAAAAACGCTTACCGACAGGATAGACTCCTTTTTGATTCACAATATCTTTGGTATCCCGATTTTTCTCTTTTTTATGTGGTCTCTTTTTCAGCTAACGTTTGAAATCGGCTCTATCCCGATGGAGTGGATAGATGGGTTCTTTTCATGGCTT
The DNA here is from genome assembly GCA_030247515.1 of Sulfurimonas sp. Taxonomy (GTDB): domain Bacteria; phylum Campylobacterota; class Campylobacteria; order Campylobacterales; family Sulfurimonadaceae; genus Sulfurimonas. The sequence continues at coordinate 5,032 of JAOTSA010000041.1, forward strand.
GGCGAGAGTGTGGGTGCAACCATACCAAACGATGATGTACGCTCTTTGGTTGTAGATGGGGTTATCGCTGGGGTAGGGGCGGTTATGCTTTTTGTGCCAAATATCGCTATCCTCTTTTTGGGTATCGCACTTTTGGAGAGTACGGGTTATATGTCCAGAGTTGCGTTTTTGCTGGATGGATTTTTCCACAAATTTGGTCTTCACGGACAGTCGTTTATCCCGCTGGTAACTGGTTTTGGATGCTCCATCCCCGCTTACATGTCGGCACGTATCCTTAAAAATGACCGTGATAGACTTCTTACGCTTTTTGTCATCGGTTTTATGAGTTGCGGTGCGAGACTTCCTGTTTACGTCCTTTTTGCAGGTGCTTTTTTCCCTGAAGGAATGGCAGGAAACGTTCTCTTTGCTATCTATATTATAGGTGCATCTTTTGGACTTATCGCTGCAAAAGCACTCAAACTTACGGCGTTTAAAGGCGTAGATGAACCTTTTGTTATGGAGATGCCAAAGTACAGACTTCCATCATTTAAGCTTATCTGGCACACGGTGGTTGCAAAAACAGTTATGTACCTTAAAAAAGCAGGAACGTTTATAGCCGTTGCTTCCATGCTTATCTGGTTTTTTAGCAACTACCCGCATAACCTTGCGTTAGAAGAGAGTTACGCACAAAAAATACAAAATGCTACAAGCGAGGATGAGAAGAAAACGCTCGCAAACTCCCTTGCTCAAGCAAATCTGGAGCAGAGTTATCTAGGACAAATAGGGAAGTTTTCAGAGCCTCTTTTTGCACCGCTTGGGTTTGACTGGAAGATGAGTGTTGCTCTGCAAACAGGACTTGCGGCAAAAGAGGTTGTGGTGTCAACACTTGGGGTTTTGTACTCTTTGGGCGATGAGGTGGATGAGCAAAACGGTTCGCTCAAAGAGATTATCTCACAAAATATCCCAATGCCCTCAGCGGTGGCATTTATCTTTGTCGTTATGACTTACTTGCCTTGTTTGGCGGCTTCAACCGTCTTTACAAAAGAGGCAGGACATATCAAATACTTCTTTTATCTTTTAGCGTTTACATCCATTGTTGCTTATACGTTAGCATTTATTGCTTACAATGTTGCTAGGCTATTTACTTAAATTTTTAGGAGTTCATTATGGCAAAGTTTGGAAATTCGATTATCAAAGGCTTAGAGGTTAGTGAAATCATAGCTGTTTTAAACAGAGCATACGCAGATGAGTGGTTGGCGCACTACCAGTACTTCATCGAGGCAAAAATTGTCAAAGGCATCATGAAAGATGCGGCGATTTTTGAACTCAATCAGCATGCGGCAGATGAGCTAAGACATGCAACGATGGTTGCAGATAGAATTATCCAGCTTGGCGGCACTCCGCTACTTAACCCAAAAGAGTGGTTTACCCACACACGTTGCGGTTATGAAGAACCAAAAGATTTTGATGTTGTGAGTATCTTACAAGACTCCATCAAAGGGGAACAGTGCGCTATCTCCGTCTATTCACAGCTTGTGGACATGACACGAGACAAAGATATCGTGACGTATGATATCGTTTCACAGATTTTAGCCGATGAGGTAGGGCATGAAGAGGATCTTCAAGCACTTCATGACGATATCACAGAGTTTGTAGCAGAGCTTAAAAAATCACTTGCATAGGTTTTAGAATGAAAAAAATATTGATGATTGAAGACGATTTGGAACTCGCAGAGATTCTCACAGAGTATCTTGAGCAGTTTGAATTTAAAATTATTACAGAGGATGACCCTTTTAAAGCGGTTAGCATCCTAAAGTTAGAGCCATTTGACCTTGTTATTTTGGATTTGACACTCCCTGGGATGGATGGGCTAGAAGTTTGTGAAGCTATACGTGAGCGTCAGGATATCCCTATCATTATCTCATCTGCTAGAAGCGATGTGACGGACAAAGTAAAAGCGTTAGAGTTGGGTGCTGATGACTATATCCCAAAACCATATGACCCACGAGAATTAGAAGCTCGCATCCACTCGGTTCTTAGACGCTATGAGGCAAAATCACAGCAGAGAGAGGAGTCTAAAAGTGACTTTAAATGTGACCTCTCCTCTATGATGATTACCTACAAAGGCAGAAATATAGACCTCACAAACGCAGAGTTTGGCATACTCTCTTACATGATTGCAAAACAGGGTCTTGTTGTTTCAAGAGAAGATTTGATTCATAATGTCAACGCTATAAATGAGGACTCTTCCAACAAAAGCATTGACGTTATGGTGGGGCGTATCCGAAACAAGCTGGGTGACAAATCGCTTATCGAATCCGTTCGAGGCGTGGGCTATAAGCTCTTAAAGTAGCTCTTTTTGCGCAAACATGCCGTTTTAATCACCGTTCTTTTTGCACTTGCAGTAACGCTTGTGAGTGTAAGTGCGGTTTTTTGGAAATTTTTTCAGCTCAACAAACAAAACTACATCAACAATATCTTTACCAAACACGCCATTATTACGCAAATTTATCAGCAGTATCAGCAAAAAGAGGATTCGGAGATTATGCTTGAGGCAAATCTTGCCGTTTACAATTTTGTCCTTATTAAGCAAAAAGCCGATGCGACGGTTATACTAAAAAATGCAAAAACACTTAAGAAAAAAGATTTTCAAAACGTCAATGCTTCACTTCTCTTCTCAGGAAACGGCTTTTACACACAGCGTGTCGTGACCGATTTGAGTGCCACGATGCTTGAGTTTAACAAAAAAATCTACTTTCATATTAGTTCACCCAACGCTTCTGTTATTATTCTTGATGAGGAGCTAAAACCATACAAATATTGGAGTGTTATCTCTCCATATTTGCTTATTATCTCCATCATTTTTATCTCTTTTATCCTCATTTTACGTCGCTTACGACCACTGATACGTTTGAGAAAAAAAATCGCTCTTTATGGAAACGGCGACATGAATATCTCCTTTAAGACAAATGGGCAGGATGAGATAGCTCTTGTGGCAAATGAGCTTGAGGCGACACGTCAAAAAATCAATATTATTTTAGAATCTCGAACTCTCTTTTTACGCAACATCATGCATGAACTCAAAACACCTATAGCAAAGGGAACTATCGCAACGCAGATGTTGGAGTCTCAAAAACAGCGTGATAGATTTAGCTCTATTTTTGGGCGACTAGAGTCGCTTGTTAACGAATTTGCACTTATCGAAGAGGTTACAACTCTTGGAGATAAGACAGATTTTAAAGAGTATCGCCTTGTAGATATCATAGACGGTGCAATCGATATGGCGATGGCGGAGAGCAACAGTGTGAGTGTCGATGTTGACCCAACCAAGAAGATAAACGCAAACTACAGACTCTACACAACAGCGATAAAAAACATGATAGACAACGGTATCAAATACTCCACGGATGCGCATGTCAAGATTCTTATCAAAGGCGGCGAACTCGCTTTTGAGAGCAAGGGAGCTTGTATATCGCATCCTCTGCAGTACTATATAGAGCCTTTTACAAAAGACAACCCCTCAAAAAACAGCTTTGGACTTGGGCTTTATCTGGTTGACTCTATCTTAAAAGCACACGCTCAGGTCCTTGCACATGAGTATGAAAACGGAACGAACCGTTTTATTTTTGCATAAGGCTACATTGTGACTATAAAAAAATACATAAGCAAAGAGATGATTGCTTTTGCAATTGGTTGTTTTTTTCTTGGCTGGACGGGGCATGCTTTTTATGATAATGGACATAAAATTGTAAGAGACTCAACACTCAAAAAGATAAAAAAAGAGGGTGTTTTAAATGTTGTACTTCTTAACTCCCCATCAACCTACTATATAGGTTCAGACGGACCAAAAGGTTTTGAGTATGACCTCTTAAATTCATATGCAACTCATCTTGGCGTAAAACTAAACATAACAACCGCAAACACTATCAAAGAGGCGTTGGAACTTAGCAAAAATCCGGAGATTCACGTTACCTCCGCTTCTTTGACAAAAACAGATGAGAGAGAAAAGAGTTTCAACTTTGGACCGGCATATTTTGAGGCGCAAGAACAGCTTGTTTGCAACAAATCAATGATTGCAAATAAAAAATTTCCAAAAAATGCGGACAATTTATCGCATCTAAACATCGTTGTGGGCGAGGATACAAGCTACCGTGAGACGATAGAACAGCTCAAAAAAGATGGATTTGAGATCAACGCAACATACTCGCCGGAATTTTCAACAGACGAGCTTATCGCACAGGTGGATACACATGAGATAGATTGTACCATCGTTGATTCCAATATCTATGCACTCAACCAACGCTATTTTAAAAATATAGAGTTGGCATTTGATGTAAACAGCAGAAGACAGCAGGCGTGGATTTTGGCACCGGAATCAGATAAACTCAAAGCCGATATGTATGAGTGGTTTAACTCTTTCAATCAAAGCGGAGAGATGGCAAGGCTCAAAGACCATTACTATAGTTATGTTCTCTTTTTTGATTACGATGATACAGTCATGTTCCATGAACGCATCAAAACACGCCTTCCAAAATATGAACGCTACTTTAAAGAGGCATCGGGAACATACAACATACCATACTCTGCCCTCGCCGCACTCTCCTACCAAGAGTCCCATTGGAATCCAAATGCCGTAAGCTACACGGGGGTTAAAGGGCTTATGATGTTGACACAAAATACCGCCGATTTACTCGGTGTAAAAAATAGAGTTGACCCAAAAGAGAGTATATTTGGAGGAGCAAAACATCTACAAGAGATGCTAAAGAGCATTCCGACGGAAGTGGCAGGTGAAGACCGTCTAAAGTTTGCTCTTGCGGCTTACAACATGGGATTAGGACATATTCTGGATGCCCAAAAACTTGCACAGCAGATAGGGTTAAACCAGAACAGTTGGGCTGATTTAAAAGTCTCATTACCGCTTCTTTCGCAAAAGAAGTACTACAAAACACTTAAGCATGGTTACGCAAGAGGAAGTGAAGCGGTGCGTTATGTGGATGCTATCTATGACTATAGAGATATTTTACAAAAAAATGACAGCGAGACATTCCCGCTTCAAAAGTAGAGCAGAAAAAGAAGGAGAAAAGCTTTTTAAAGAGCCATTCCCTCTCTGCCATCAGCCAAAGTGCTTAAAAAGCTCTCCATGTCGTATTTTACACGATATTCTGGTGTCATGATATGGATGAGTATATCGCCCAAATCCACAACTATCCAGTCACTGCTCTCATCAATAGCATTGAACTTTTCTGCTGGTTTTAAATCTCTTTTGAGATGATCCAAAAGAGCAAATGTGTGTTTTGAACCTAAAGAAGAGGCGATAATCGCATAATCAACAAAGTAATTTTTTTCTCTAAGGTCAAAAACCTCTATATTTTCTGCTTTGTTTTTATCCAAAACCTCTGTAATTTTTTCTATTCTGTTTTGCAATTGTTTTCCTTATAAAAGTTATATATTTGCGTTGCGCATATTTTTGGCAGTTTTGATATCTCCATCTCTTCTCTTAAGCGAGTTGAGGAGACATCTACCACAACATGAAGTGTGAGAAACCCTTTTGGAATCTCGATATTTTCTCGTGAGGCTACAACAAAGGTAACAAGCTTTTGTAGCCTGTCATAGCTCTTCCAAAGATGCAGTTTTGCAAGATTGTCCGCACCTATAACGAGATAGATTTTTTTGTAACTCTCAAACAGATGCTCCACCGTTTCTATCGTTGGAACTTGTCTCTTTTGTAAAACTTCATAATCAGAGATGATAACATTTTCATCGCCACTAAAAATCTCTCTAAGCCACTCCACCCTTAGGGATGCAGGTGCATGAAAAGTTGATTTGAAAGGATTTAAAAATGTCGGCATGATGATAATTTTGTCAATATCTTTAAAGTTTTTTAAAGCCTTGACAACCGCTTCGTGTCCGATGTGAGGCGGATCAAAAGAGCCGCCAAAAAGTGCAATCGTATCCATATTTAAAGCGAATTATAACTAATTTTAGATAAAATTGCCCAACTTTTATTTGAATTAGGAATATAGCATGGCATTAAAGATAGCAATTAACGGATTTGGTAGAATCGGTCGCTGTGTCGCACGCATAGCTGCAACAAGAGATGATGTGGAAGTGGTGGCTATAAACGACGCTGCTAGTATGGACATGATGCTCTATCTTCTTAAAAATGATTCAGTACATGGGACATTTAACGCTGAAGTTACACAAGTTGATGCGCAAAATATTGCTATTAATGGACAAAAAATTAGAGTATTTAGTGACCGTGACCCAAAAAATCTCAAATTTGCCGAGTGTGGTGCAGAGATAGTTTTAGAGTGTACAGGTGTATTTTTAAGTCAAGATGATGCTCAGGTTCACATCGACAATGGTGTTAAAAAAGTTCTCTTTTCAGCTCCAGCAAAAGATGACACACCAACATTTGTTATAGGTGTAAATGAACATCTATATGCAGGACAGAGCATTGTTTCAAACGCTTCTTGTACTACAAACTGCCTTGGACCTATCGCAAAAGTGCTTGATGATGCTTTTGGTATCGAAAAAGGGCTTATGACAACTATCCACTCTTATACAAATGACCAAAATATCTTAGATGTTAAACACTCAAAAGACAAACGCCGTGCCCGTGCTGGAGCTATAAACATGATTCCAACAACAACAGGAGCTGCAAAAGCTATCGGTTTGGTGCTTCCGCAACTCAAAGGCAAGCTTCATGGACAAAGCGTACGTGTTCCGACACCTAACGTCTCTATGGTTGACTTAAACGTTATTGTGAAGAGAAAAGTAACAAAAGATGAAGTAACCGCAGCATTTAACACCGCTGCACAAACAACACTCAAAGATATCATCTTGATGGATAAAGAGATGCGTGTTTCTCAAGATTTTGTAGGGTCTGCATACAGCTCTATCGTTGCAGAGGATTTGACGCAGGTAATTGACGGCGACATGGTAAAAATCATGGCATGGTACGATAACGAGTGGGGATACTCCACAAGACTTATCGACATGGCACTTCATATCAGCAAATAGGACGCAACTTTGGAACTCTTAAATATCAAAAATTTAGACTTGGCGGGCAAAAAAGTTTTTATCAGATGTGATTTCAACGTACCGATGGATGAGTTTGGCAACATCTCTGATGATCGCCGCATCCGCTCGGCGATTTCGACGATTCACTACTGCTTAGATCAAAACTGTGCAGTTATCTTGGCATCACATCTTGGTCGCCCTGAAGGACAGGTTGTTGCAAAGTACTCACTCTCTCCTGTAGCAAAGAGAATCCAGCAACTTCTTAAACGTGAAGTTATTCTTGCAGATGATGTTGTTGGAGAAGATGCTCTTGCAAAGGCAGCGGCACTTAAAGAGGGTGAGATTTTGATGCTTGAGAACCTCCGCTATGAAGCAGGTGAGACAAAAAACAGTGAAGAGCTTTCAAAAAAGCTCGCTTCAATGGTTGAGTTTTACATCAATGACGCTTTTGGCGTGAGCCACCGTGCACATGCTTCTGTAGAGGGAATCACACGCTATTTTGACAACGAACATAAAGCGGCGGGTTTCTTGCTTCAAAAAGAGATAGAGTTTTTAGGCAAAATCATCCAAAATCCAGTGCGTCCTTTTGCGGCAATCGTTGGCGGAAGCAAAGTTTCAGGAAAACTTGAAGCACTTATCAACCTTCTTCCAAAAGTGGATAAGATACTTATCGGCGGAGGGATGGCATTTACATTCTTAAAGCACCTTGGATACGATATCGGGGCTTCTCTTGTTGAGGATGATTTACTTGATGAAGCGGGACGTGTTTTAGAAGAAGCAAAGAGACTTGGTGTGAAGTTCTATCTTCCTATTGATGTTGTAGCGGCTGAGAAGTTTTCTGAAGATACGCTAAGTAAGATTGTTCCATCACAGGAGATACCATCAGGCTGGATGGGGCTAGATATCGGACCTGCAACAGTGAGACTTTATAGAGAAGTTCTAAATGATGTCCAGACGATTCTTTGGAACGGACCGATGGGTGTTTATGAGATGGAGAAGTTTGCAAGAGGCTCTAACAAAATAGCGCACTTTGTGGCAGACAGCTATGCAACAACAGTTGTAGGCGGGGGCGATACAGCGGACTTGGTACAGAGAATCGGCGTGGATGAAGAGATGACATTTATCTCAACAGGCGGCGGAGCTTCACTGGAACTTTTAGAAGGCAAGATTTTACCAGGCGTTGCTTCGTTGATGGTTCAGAAGTAAGCAGATGATAATCGCAGCAAACCTTAAAACCAATCTTACAAGAGAAAAAACGCTTCACTATCTGCAAGAGGTGGAGCATTTTTTAGAGCAAAACAGTATCTCACAAGAGGTTTTGGTATTTCCTGCCATCTCAAACTTAAATGTACATCATGGTCGCCTTATTGTTGGGACGCAAAACGCTTATCCTGCCGTAAATGGGGCTTTTACAGGCGAGATAGGGTATGAGCAACTTGAAGAGTTTGGTATAAAAACCATTTTGATTGGTCATAGCGAGAGAAGACATATACTAGGCGAAACGCAAGAATCACTTGTGGCAAAGTTCAATTTTTACAAAAATCTTGGGTTTAAAATCGTTTACTGTGTTGGAGAGCCTCTGAGTGTGAGAGAGTCTGGGCATGAGAATATGATGGCATATATCGCCGCTCAGTACGATGGCATCGATACCTCGTATGAAAATCTCATCATAGCTTATGAGCCAGTTTGGGCAATTGGAACTGGGCTTACACCAACGCTTGAAGAGATTGACTCTATCCATAAAGAGCTAAAAGCCAAATCTTTCGCACCGCTTCTTTATGGCGGAAGCGTGAAAGTAACCAATGCAAAAGAGGTTATGGCACTTGAAAATGTCGATGGGATTTTAGTAGGAAGTGCCGCACTTTACGCCCAGCACTTTTGTACAATGTGTACGTACGCACAAGAATTAGATAAATAAATAAAGGAGTAAAAATGGTAATGAAGGGTAAAAAAGGTTTAATAGTAGGTTTGGCAAATGATAAATCAATCGCTTACGGTATCGCAAAGGCGTGTCATGAACAGGGTGCGGAGCTAGCGTTTACATACTTAAATGATGCACTAAAAAAGAGAGTAGAGCCGCTAGCGGCATCTTTTGGAAGTGATAAGGTTTATGAGCTTGATGTCTCAAACGAGGAGCATATGGCAAACATCGCTTCACTTGTTGAAAAAGATTTTGGCAAGATTGACTTTTTGGTACACTCTGTTGCATTTGCTCCAAAAGAGGCACTTAGCGAGCCGTTTATGAAAACAACAAAACAGGCATTTGCCATCGCTATGGATATCTCTGTTTATTCACTTATAGATTTGACAAACCGTCTTGAGAGCGTCCTTGCAGATGATGCTTCTATCCTCACGCTCTCTTACCTTGGCGGACCAAAATATATAGTAAACTACAATGTTATGGGTGTTGCAAAAGCGGCACTTGAATCAACAGTACGCTACATGGCGGTTGAGCTTGGAAACAAAGGACAGCGTGTCAATGCTATCTCTGCAGGACCGATTCGTACTCTTGCGGCGGCGGGCATCGGCGACTTTAAACAGATACTCAACTGGAATGAGATTAACGCACCGCTGAAGAAAAATGTTACAACGGAACAGGTTGGTAACTCTGCTATGTATCTGCTTAGCGATTTGGCTTCAGGCGTAACTGGCGAAGTTCACTATGTCGATGCTGGATACAACATCATGGGAATGGCTGCCGCTGAAGATAGAGACGGTAAAACTGTTCTCTCTTGGGATGTAAAGTAAAACTCAACCTCAATTTATGTTTGGCTTCTCTGAAGAGAAGTCAAATTTCCCCTCCAACTGCCTAATTTTTAATCTCTTTTTTTCAATATTGACAAGATTTATGTGTAATAATTTTACAACAAAACAAAAGGATTGAACATGAAACTTCTAAATTTAAGTCTAGTGACTGCATTGCTTGCAACTTTAGCGTTTGGAGATGAGCAAAAATCAGGTATCAACATGAGTGCAAATGTGGCATTTACAAGCAACTATGTGTGGAGAGGGATGACGCAAACAAAAAACTCTCCTGCCGTGCAAGGCGGAGTTGATTTGGATTATAAGGGTCTATATGCAGGTGTTTGGGGTTCGAATGTAGAGTTTGGAGACGGTAAAAATTCTATGGAAGCGGACTTGTACGGAGGGTATAAAGGTGAAGTTGCGGGGATTGGCTATGATGTGGGTTATATCCAGTATGCTTATCCAAATATGTCTGATGAGTACAACTTTGGCGAAGCGTATGTCGGCATAAGCAAAGAGTGGGAAAAATTTGGTGTGAGTGCGAAATACTACAAAGGCATAGAGACCAACGACCTCGACCCAGAGGATTTTTACGAGGCTGGCATGACCTCTTCACTTTTGCCTTATGAAGTTGGCTTCAAAGCAAGTTATGGCTACTACAATGATATAGGCGATTACTGCTTAGTGGGTCTTAGCAAATCGTTTGAAAAGTTTGATTTAAGTGTTGCGTATATCAACTTTCGCCACGATACAGATGCAAGTGCAGATGATGAGAACGTCGTCGCTACACTTGGTTTTAAGTTTTAACACTATCTTACCGCCGTGCCAATCACTGGCATAGCATTCATTTTACCAACATGTGAGTTTTGTGTATCAGAACTCGCCTTGTTGTAACGCTCCATTTTGTCTATATACTCTTGAAGCGTAAATGGTCTTGCCTCATCTTGGTATTTGACTTGAAGCTCCTGTTCTCTTTTTGTCTCCTCTTTGTCCATTTTTTTTAGAAGAGTTCCTGTTTTTGCATCGACTAGCTCAGAAGTGCCATTCTCCTTAGGCACTATTTTAACCGAAGTTTGGGCGTTTGGCGGTGTTGCACCCTCAACTGTGGGCGACCACTCCTCTGCAAGCCACCTGTCTAGTCTTTGTTGCATAAAGCCACTCTCATCTCTCTCTTTTTTCCCTGCAACGGCATTTAACGCCATGTTTTGAGATGGATTTGCACCATCCACTTTTGCGCAAGATACAAGCAGCAAAGCTGCAGATAATGTCATTATTATTGCTTTCATGACACTATTATACACAATTATTTAG
>JAOTSA010000172.1 GCA_030247515.1 Sulfurimonas sp.
TTTTAGAGTGCTTTAGCAAAAAACAGTACTATGCAGAATTAAAAGATATAATTTTAAAAATAGTAAGGGCTTTAGATGACTGCAATTATGCAAATACAATCAAATAATTTCTCTGTAGTCGAGCTTTTTGCAGGAGCAGGTGGTTTGGCTCTTGGACTAGAAAAGGCTGGATTTGAAACAAAACTTACACTGGAAAACAATAAATGGGCTTGTGAAACTTTACGAAAAAATCGACCAAATTGGAATGTTTTAGAAGCAGATATTATAAAAATAGCTGATAGTGGAATTAAAAATTATTTAAAATTTGATGGTGAAATTGATTTGCTCTCAGGCGGTTATCCTTGTCAAGCATTTAGTTATGCAGGAAAAAAACTAGGACTTGAAGATACAAGAGGGACGCTTTTTTATAGTTATGCAGAAATTTTAAAAGAGTTAAAACCAAAAATGTTTTTAGCGGAAAATGTAAAAGGGCTAGTAAGTCATGATAAAGGCAGAACTCTTCAAACGATGATAGATGTTTTTGAAGAGGTTGGGTATAAAGTATATTATCAAGTCTTAAATGCTATAAATTATGGAGTTGCTCAAAAAAGAGAAAGAATAGCTATAGTCGGTGTACGAAATGATATAAGAGAGCAAATCGGATACGATTATGCTTTTCCGCAACCGATTGATAAGAAATTAACTTTAAAAGATATTTTACAAAATGTACCGCCTTCGTATTGTGCAACTTATAGCCAAAAGAAAAAAGAGATTTTTGCTCTTGTCTCTCAAGGTGGGTGTTGGAGAGATTTACCTCAAAATATTGCTAAAGAATATTTAGGGGGAAGCTATCATCTAGGCGGCGGAAAAACAGGAATTGCCAGAAAAATGTCATGGGATGAGGCTGGGCTTACAGTTTTATGTACTCCCGCTCAAAAGCAAACAGATAGATGTCATCCAGATGAACTTCGTCCTTTTAGCGTGAGAGAAAATGCAAGAATTCAATCTTTCCCCGATGATTGGGAATTTGTAGGTTCAGCGGCAGAGCAATATAAGCAAATAGGTAATGCAGTGCCTGTAAATTTGGCTTATCATATAGGTTTATCTATCAAAAATTATTTAAATGGGGAAAAGGAAAAAAGCAATGAACAACTACAACTTAAATTTCATTTCTAATGAAAATTTATTTAATCATGTAAAAGAGACTGTTTTAAAATATCGTTTTAAAATTGATTTAAAAGAGTTTAATAAAAATTTGATTGATCCCATAAAACTAACATTTGATAGTAAGGTATATCAAAAAGATTTAGAATCACTCATAAATGATGAAATCATGAGACAAATAGATAAATCAAACACAAATCATATCGGATACTTTCATCAAAATATTTTTAAATATTTAGGCAATGGTTGGAATGTTCCTGAAGTTGGATTTGATGTGGTAAATGAAGATTTGAAAATATTTGTTGAGATGAAAAATAAACACAACACAATGAATTCTTCATCATCGCAGAAAACATATATGCGGATGCAACACAAGCTGAATTTAGAACCAAATTCTCAATGTCTTTTAGTAGAAGTAATAGCAAAAAATAGTCAAAATACTACATGGATTGTCTCTCTTGATAGTGAACAAATATCAGATAAAAGAATAAGAAGAGTTTCTATAGATAAATTTTATGAAATTGTTACAGGTGAGAGAGAAGCATTTAAAAATCTATGTCAAAAATTGCCAATCGTGATAGATGATGTTATTGAATCTTTAGAAGATGAAATAATGCAAAATAGCGTTTTTAAAGAACTTGAAGCAATATCACCAAATATTTTAAAAAGTTTATATTTACTCTCTTTTTCAAAATATGAGGGATTTAATGGTTTTGATATTT
>JAOTSA010000042.1 GCA_030247515.1 Sulfurimonas sp.
AAACATATAAATATATAAGATGAACTATTTACAAACCTATATAACAGCAATAAAAAAATTTTGGAAAAAAAGATAAATGATTTGAAGTTTGAAATAGTTGAAGATAAGGAGCACTATTTTAAATCATCACAAGTTTTATACAAGTATGACACGGAGCTCTCTAGTATAAAAATATTAAAACATGAAGATAACAAATATCTGCTCTATACGAAATATTTGGATGATGATATTTTGGTTATAGACAAGTCCCAAAACAGCAGCTTTGAGCAGAAAGAGTTTTTAGATTATATTATTTTGGCTGATATATTGATTTTAATAACTCTCTGTTTGTTGATTTTAAAAATGGTATATCCATTAAAAAATATATCAAAAATTATTAGAAAGTTTGGAGACGGAGAGTATAACTTAAGAATCAAGACAAGCAACAAAGATGAGATAGGCGATGTCGCAAAAACATTTAACTCTATGGCATCAAATATTCAAGATTTGATAATATCAAGACAGAGACTGCTTCGTGACATCGGGCATGAGCTAAAAACTCCAATCTCCAAATCAAAAATAGCCCTAGAGATGATTGAAGAGAACAAATATCAAAAAATATTGAGTAAAGCACTCTCTCAAATCGACGAGATGGTTAATGAACTCCTATACATAGAAAAATTGAGTTCAAATCAAAATAGATTAAACATCGAGACATTTAGTTCTGAAACAGTTGTAGGAGAGGCACTTTCAAGACTTTTCATAGATGATGAATCACTTGTAAATATCTCTATAAACTCCAGTTTTAAAATCAAAGGAGATCTCAACTATCTCTCAATAGCTCTAAAAAATTTAATAGATAATGGACTTAAATATGGAACTACAAAACCAGTATATCTGCTTATTGATGATAGGAAGATATCCATAAAAAGTACAGGAGAGCCTCTTGGTAAGCCGCTTGAGTACTATTGTGAGGCTTTTACGCAGGGTGATAATTCTAGAAATCAGGCAGGATATGGCTTGGGGCTTAGTTTAGTTCAAAGAGTGGCATATAAACACAACTATATATTTTCATATTATCACGAGAACGGCTTTAATATTTTTGTTTTGGAGATGTAAAACTTTTTAGAGTCCTTCAAGAAGAAGATACCAAAGCCTGTCTATCTCTTCGTCGTTTAAAAAAAGTGTTGTTTTATTTTTATACAGCTCGGTAATAGCACCTTTTTTTATGCTAAAAGTATGAGTACACTCTTTGTGGGTGGGCAAAAAGGCGCGAAGAAGAGAAATGTCGTCTTCCGCAATATAGTCAGAACATAAAAAACATTCAAATTCAGTGTGTAATCTGCCCTCATGTTCCAATAGTTTTATATAAGACTCAATGGCAACTCTCTTTGGATTTTGCTTATTCCAATTTTGCGAGGCGTTTTCTAAAAGGTCAAAGTAAAAAGCATCAATCGTGTCGGCATCTTTGAGATGTTTGTAAAAGAGAGCGCAAAAATCCTGCCAAAGACGTAAGTGTTTATAGTCACCAAGCCATCTATATCCTATATGAATGACATCTTTGAGCCTATGGATTGTCGCTTTGGAAGAGCTATCTTTTTCATAGTCGATTTTAAACCCAAGATTGATGACCCCATGTCTTGCTCCATAGAATCTATAAAGAGTATCTAAGTTTTCTCTTGATATTATTGTGACTATAAGATCTTCATCTTTAACTCTGTTGAGATTTACTATAAAACCCTGCATTACTCGCTTCTTTTATACACACTGTTTTTATTTTTACTAAGAAATTATAGCTGTATTATAAATTTTTAAACCTTTGAAATGTATAATGCAACGCTTAATCTTTAAATAGAATAAGTTAGTTTAAAAATAGATTAAATTTGTAAAAGAATTACAAAAATTTCTGAATTTAGGAGTTAGTATGGTTGAGTATCATGATTTGTTGAGATCATTCAAAGATAATTGTGGTTTTGGTCTTGTTGCAAATATCAAAAACAGAGCGTCACATAAAGTACTTGATGATGCCATAACTGCATTAGAGAGAATGATGCACAGAGGCGCGGTGGCAGCAGATGGAAAAACTGGCGATGGAAGCGGTTTGCTTCTCTCTTTGCCTGAGGAATTTTTGCGCAAAGAGGCTTTAAAGAGCGGTATTGAGCTTCCTTCGCAGTTCGCTGTTGCTTGTGTTTTTACAAAAGATAAAAATCACCTCGCAACCATAGAAGAAGTTTGTACAAGAAATGACTTGAAAGTCGTCTTAAAAAGAGATGTTCCTGTTGATGTAAAAGCACTTGGCGAGCAGGCTCTTGCATCACTTCCAACTATAGTGCAACTTTTTATAACTCCAAACTCTATTATGGCTACTAACAGATTTGAAGCACTGCTTTACCTCTCACGTAAAGAGAGCGAGCATAAACTTATAAATGATAGGGATTTTTATATCGCTTCTATGAGCTCAAAAGTCCTCTCCTATAAAGGTCTTGTGATGCCTACGCATATCCAAGAGTTTTATAAAGACCTGCAAGATGAGAATTTTAAAATCTCTTTTTCACTCTTTCACCAAAGATTTTCAACCAACACGCTTCCTGAATGGAGACTTGCGCAACCTTTCCGTGCAGTTGCACACAACGGCGAAATTAACTCTGTTGAGGGAAATCGCTTTAATGTTGAGATAAAATCAGAGTCTATCAAGAGTGAAGTCTTTACCGATGAGGAGATTCAAAGAATCCTTCCTATCTTACAGTTAAGGTCTTCAGACAGTGCTTCGGCAGACAACTTTTTTGAGTTTTTACTTGTCAATGGGATGGATTTTTTCAAAGCAGTACGTGCAGTTATTCCTGCCGCATGGCAAAATGCTCCGCATATGGACCCAGAACTTAGAGCTTTCTATGAGTTTCATTCAACTGTTTTTGAAGCATGGGATGGTCCAGCGGCGTTTTCTGTAACAGATGGACGCTATGTCGGTTGTGTGCTTGACAGAAATGGTCTTCGTCCTTCAAAATATATCATCACAAAAGATGACACACTCCTTATTGCAAGTGAATATGGCGTTGTAGATATCCCTGAAGAAGAGATCAAAGAGAGAGGGCGTTTGCAATCAGGCGAGATGATTGGACTTGACCTTAAATTTGGAAAAATTTTCAAAAACAGTGAAATCAACGACTATCTAAAAAGCTCAAACCCATATATGAAGTGGCTAAACGAGCATATGATTTACCTGCAAGAGCATGTTGTAGATCAGTATATGTCAAAACCAGAGTATGAGAAAAAAGAGCTTATCGCAAGACAGAGATACTTTAACATCACCCATGAAGTTGTAGAGCAGGTTATCGAGCCTATGATGCTTGAGGGCAAAGAGGCTGTAGGCTCTATGGGCGATGATACTCCGCTCGCATGTTTCTCTCAAAAGCAAAGAGCATTTACAGATTTTTTCAAACAGAAGTTTGCGCAAGTAACTAACCCTCCGATTGACCCAATCAGAGAAAAAGTAGTTATGAGTTTAAATACAGGTTTTGGAGAGGTACATAACATCCTTGATGAAGTTCCTTTTCATGCACACCGTCTTAAGTCCATCTCTCCTATCATTACAAGTGAGAAGCTGACTATTTTAAAATCATTTGGCGATAAAAAATCTCCAAGTTATCAGGATTTTTACCGCAACAAAACATTCTCTACTGCGTATGAGAGTGATTTGAAAAAGTCACTTGATGTTTTAGTAGAGACTATTGTCTCTTCTGTTAAAAACGAGGGAACACGTATCATTATCCTTGATGATTATGAGTTTAGCAAGAGCAAGCGAATTATCCCGATGACGATGGTTATCGGACGTTTAAATATAGCTCTTTTAAAAGCAAAAGTGCGCCATTTGGCATCTATGATTGCCGTAACAGGTGAAGTATATGATTCACACAGTGCGGCAGTGCTTATAGGGTACGGTGCAAATGCAATCCATCCTAAACTTTTAGCAGAGAGCGTAATCGACCATGCAAACAGATCTAACGCTGTAAAAATCGACTGCAATGCAGCTCTTAAAGCGGTGCATAGCTCCCTAAATGCAGGGATTTTGAAGATAATGTCCAAAATGGGTATTTCAACGATTGCATCATACAGAAATGCAGGTCTTTTTGACATCATGGGTCTTAACCGTGAAGTTGTAAGTGACTGTTTTGCAACATCTCACGCCGCACTCAGTGGATTAAACTATGAAGATATCGATGCAAGGCTTGCAAAGTACCATGCAGAGGCATTTGAAGATAACGGCTTTAATAAAATTTTCCCTCTTAACATCGGAGGTTACTACAAGTTTTACACAGGTCAAGAGCATCACGATTTTGGTCCTGCTGTTATTCACGCTATTCATGCGGTAGCAGAGAGCGGAACGAAAAAAGATTATGAGAGATTAAGAAACCTTGTAAATGGAAGAGGCTTAAAGTTTATCCGTGATTTCTTTGATATAAAATCAGATAGAAAAGCCATAGATATCTCAGAAGTTGAGCCAAAAGAGGTAATTTTCAAGAGATTTGCATCGGCTGCTATGAGTCTTGGTTCTATCTCTCCAGAGGCGCATGAGACAATAGCCATGGCTATGAATCAGATAGGCGCACAGTCCAACTCAGGAGAGGGCGGAGAGGATAGTGAGCGTTTTGGAACTAATAGAAACTCGAAAATCAAACAGGTTGCATCAGGAAGATTTGGTGTTACGGCGGCATACTTAAGAAGTGCAGAAGAGATTCAGATAAAAGTTGCTCAGGGTGCGAAACCTGGAGAGGGCGGACAGCTTCCAGGACACAAAGTCTCTGCGCTTATCGGAAAATTGCGTCATACAGTTCCAGGGGTAACGCTTATCTCGCCTCCACCACATCATGACATCTACTCGATTGAAGATTTGGCACAGTTGATTTTTGACGTAAAACAGGTTAACCCAAAAGCAAAAGTAGCGGTAAAATTGGTCTCTACTTTGGGTGTTGGAACGATTGCCGCTGGTGTGGCAAAAGCGTATGCTGACAAGATTATCATCTCTGGCGGAGACGGTGGAACAGGTGCCGCACCGCTTACTTCTATCAAGTTTGCAGGAAATCCGTGGGAACTTGGACTTAGTGAAGCACATAATGCGCTAAAAGCAAATAACCTTAGAGGTTTGGTAGAAGTTCAGGCAGACGGCGGATTAAAGACAGGTCTTGATGTCGTAAAAGCGGCACTTTTGGGAGCAGAGAGTTACGCATTTGGTACTGGAGTTTTGACCATCGTTGGTTGTAAGATGCTTCGTATCTGCCATGTCAACAAATGCTCTGTAGGTATAGCAACTCAAAACGAGATGCTTCGTCAAGAGTTTTTCAAAGGGCATGTACATCAGTTAGTGAACTACTTCACACTTTTAGCAGAAGATGTTCGCTCCATCATGGCAGAACTTGGCTTTAGAACAATGGAAGAGATGATTGGAAGAAGTGATATTTTAAAAGTTGTAGATGACGCATTTGCACAAAAATTTGATTTCAGTGCGCTTCTGCATCAAGAAAAAGGTGTCAATACATGTCAAGAGCCACGTAACGCTCCTTTTGATGACAACAGTTTTGAAAAAGATGTTTTAAAAGAGGCGATGAACTCTATTAAGCATCCAAAAAATCGAGTGCGTATCACACGTGAGATTACAAATGTCAACAGAAGCTTTGGAGCTTTGATAAGCGGTGAGATAGCTCAGTATTACGGAGACAAGGGTCTTGCAAGCGATACTATACGCATTAACCTTACAGGAATCTCTGGACAAGCACTCGGTGCATTTTTAGTTCCAGGGGTCTCTATCTATCTTAAGGGTGTAGCAAATGACTACATCGGAAAAGGGATGCATGGCGGCAAGATAATCATTAAATCATCCAATGAGGGCGAAGAGTTTGCCGCTGGGGGAAATACATGTCTCTATGGTGCAACAGGCGGAAAACTCTATATTTCAGGAAGTGTAGGCGAGCGATTTGGTGTACGTAACTCAGGCTCACTTGCGGTTGTAGAGGGAACAGGCGATAACGCATGTGAATATATGACAGGCGGTGTTGTGGTGATTTTGGGACGTACTGGCATCAACTTTGGTGCAGGTATGACAGGTGGAATCAGCTTTGTTTATGATGCAGACCATACGTTTATAGAAAATGTCAATCGTGAGCTTGTTGAACCTATTCGTATCGATACGGATGATGGGGATGAGGCAAGACACTATCTAAAAAGACTTCTTAAAGATTATTTCACAGAAACGGGAAGTAAAAAAGCAAAAGCGTTACTTGATAACTTTAGAGTAGAGGTAAGAAATTTCTGGCTTGTGAAGCCTAAAAACCTAACAAAACTACCTATGAACTTAGAGATCGGAGATTAATCATGAGAGAATATTTAACAATTGATAGAGTAGAAGCAAGAAAAAGATTAGTCGTTGAGAGAGTAAAAGATTTTGGCGAAATTTATGAGGTTTTTGACAAGAATGAAGCAGCAACTCAAAGTGAGAGATGTATTCAGTGCGGAGACCCGTTTTGTCTAAACAAATGCCCACTGCATAACTATGTACCGCAATGGCTAAAAGCCGTAAGTGAAAAAGATTTGGAGTTTGCATTTAAACTCTCAAATGAGCCTTCACCGTTTCCAGAAGTTATGGGAAGAGTTTGCCCGCATGACAGACTTTGTGAGGGTGACTGTACGCTAAATGATGGTCACGGTGCTATAACAATCGGTTCCGTTGAGACATACATCACGGAAGAGGGATTTAAAGCCGGATATAAACCTGAATTTCCCGGAATTACTACAGATAAAAGAGTTGCAATCATAGGAAGCGGTCCGGCGGGACTCTCTGCTGCGACATATCTTTTGCGCTCAGGAATCGCTGTTACTATGTATGAGAGAAGTGACAGAGCAGGCGGACTTCTGACTTATGGAATCCCAAACTTTAAACTTGACAAAAAGATTATAGAGCGTCGTATAAAGTTTCTTATTGAAGCAGGAATGGAGTTGGTGCTTAACTGTGAAGTGGGCAAAGATATAACTTTTGAAGAGATTGCAGCCAAGCATGATGCAATGTTTATCGGCGTAGGTGCAACAAAAGCAAAAATTGCCTCTATCAACGGAGAACATGCACAAAATGTCTATAAGGCGATGGATTATCTCACGGCTATTCAGAGAAAAAATTTCAAACTCTCTTATGATAAAAAGTTTGACTTTAAAGATAAAAATGTTGTAGTTATCGGTGGTGGTGATACCGCTATGGACTGCTTAAGAACGGCAAAGCGAGAGGGTGCTAAAAGTGTTATGTGTCTCTATCGCCGTGATGCACACAATATGCCAGGGAGCCAAAAAGAGTATAAAAACGCAGTAGAAGAGGGCGTTGACTTTACATTTTTTGCTGCACCAAAAGAGATAGTACTAAGCGAAAAAGGAAATGCAATTGCTGTTGAAGTTATGAAAACAACTTTGGGAGCAAAAGATGAGAGCGGACGCCAAAAAATGGAAGAGGTTAAAGGGAGTGAATATAGAGTGAGTGCGGATGTTGTCATCATGTCTCTCGGCTTTGACCCTGAAGTTCCATCTTTCTTGGCAGAAAACGGCATAGGCACAAACAAGTGGGGCGGTATCATCGTCAATGAAGAGACTCACGAGACAACCACCGCAGGCGTTTATGCAGGAGGCGACTGTTATAGAGGTGCTGATTTGGTTGTAACGGCGGCATATGATGGTCGTGAAGCAGCAAGAAGCATAGTCAAAAAACTTCTTTAAAAGTTCTATTTTTCCATATGCAGCTTTTGCATATGGAAAACCTGTTTTTTCCTCTATCATTCAAATCAAGTATAATTTTGCTATAATTCCAACCACAATTATGTAAAAGGATATTTTTTGAACCTCTTAAACATTTTTTCCAGAAACAAAAATATAATAGAGCCTGTTAAAAGTGAAGCACCAGCGCATTGGGTAAAATGTAAGTCATGCGAATCTTTGATGTACTATAAAGAAGTTGAAAACCAAAAGCATGTCTGTCCAAAGTGTGGATATCACATCAGAATTGGTGTAAAAGAGAGAATCGAACTTTTAGCGGATGCAGGAACTTTTGTTGAGTATGATGCCAACTTAAAACCCATTGACCCACTTCGTTTTACCGATAAGATTCCTTATGTAAAAAGACTTGAAGAGGCACGTG
This sequence comes from Sulfurimonas sp., assembly GCA_030247515.1. GTDB lineage: Bacteria > Campylobacterota > Campylobacteria > Campylobacterales > Sulfurimonadaceae > Sulfurimonas. The sequence goes on from JAOTSA010000042.1 coordinate 8,147, forward strand.
CAAAGACTGGCAAAAACTCGTCTGTAGTGAGCGGTGAGTGTCAAATGAATGGTGTAAGTGCTCAGATTGTTATTTTTGACTTTGCTTTTATGGGTGGTTCTTTAGGTTCGGTTGAGGGAGAGAAGATTGTACGAGCTGTTGAGCGTGCAATAGAGAAAAAGCAAGGAGTTGTTATTTTGAGCGCAAGTGGCGGTGCTAGGATGCAAGAGAGTACTTTTTCTCTGATGCAGATGAGCAAAACCTCGGCAGCTTTAGCAAAGTTGGCAAAACATAATCTCCTCTATATTTCTGTATTAACAGACCCTACTATGGGCGGCGTAAGTGCCTCTTTCGCAACACTTGGCGATATTATCATCGCTGAACCAGGCGCACTTGTTGGTTTTGCGGGACAGAGAGTTATTGAACAGACAATCGGCTCTGCCCTTCCAGACGGCTTTCAGCGTGCAGAATTTTTGCTTGAAAAAGGCTCTATTGATATGATTGTCAATAGAAATGACCTTAAAAAAACACTTTCAGACCTCCTAACACTCCTTAAAGTTGCGTAATGCGGCTTTATGCACTTTGCGACCAAGAACTCCTAGATAAGAAAGGGGTTTTGCTCGAAGATTTTATAGAAATAGCAAAGCAAAAAAACGCAGAAATTCTTCAGTATCGCAACAAAAGTGCAGACATCGCTTTTATCAAACAACAACTTATCAAAATTAGAAAAGTCTATGATGGTTTTTTAATTGTCAATGATGCGTATGAGCTTATAGAGTTTTGTGATGGCATTCATGTCGGACAAGAAGATTTAAGAGCTATAGACAAAGATATATTTGTGGCGGTAAAAATCCTCAGAGAAGTTGTCGGCAAAGATAAAATCATCGGGATATCGACACATAATGAAGAAGAAGTTTTGCAGGCAAACAAGATGGATTTAAACTATATAGGTTTAGGTGCATATAGAGATACAATTACGAAAAGTGATATTGGTACAGTGCTTGGAGATAAACTTGACAAGATGGCTTCTCTGTCAAAACACTATGTAGCTGCCATAGGTGGAGTACAGGAGAGTGATACTTTTATACATGTTACTTACCATGTCATTGGAAGTGGGCTTATTTCGTGAATATTGAGATTATTTCTATAGCAAAAAAAGAGCATTCTACTTATGACCCTCTTTATAAAGAGCTAACAAAGATGATTTCTCGTTTTGCAAAAGTTGAGGATATTGAACTTTTCAACAAAGATGTAACAAAAGCACACACCATCTCATCAGATGCCTCTAAAGCGGCATATTCAAAGCTATTTGAACCACATCTCCCCAAAGGTTTTAATGTTATATTGCATCCTGATGGAAAAATAATCGATAGTTATGAATTTAGTAAGCTATTAGATGGTAAAATTGCGATTAAATTTTTCATAGGCGGTGCTTATGGTTTTGAGGAGAGTTTCCTAAAAAAAGGGGATTCTGTCATAAGTTTAGGAAATATCACTATGAGTCATAAGATTGCCAAAGCGGTTCTGCTTGAGCAGATTTATAGAGGTTTTTCTCTGCTAAGTAACCATCCATACCACAAATAGATAAGGAAAGTAAGTGCAAGAGAGCGAATTGAAGTATTTTAAAGAGATACTTGAGGGTAGAAAAGAGCAGATCCTTAAAAATATCAGAGGCGTAAATGAGGAGTTAAATCAATTAAGCACTTTGGAATTAAATGATGAGGGTGACCATGCGTCAGTGGATAACTCTTCAATGGTTGAGAGTGCAATAGTGCAGCAACAAGAGCAAGAGCTAAGAGAGATAAATGTTGTACTTGGAAAAATTGCAATAGGCGATTATGGAATATGTGAAATGTGTGAAGACCCAATAGGTTTTCAAAGATTAAAAGTAAAGCCTCACGCCATATACTGTATAGATTGTAGAGAAATAGTAGAAAAATCTAAATAAGGAAAGAAAATTATGCACCTAAAAAAATACACGATAGCATCATTTTTATTAATGATTTTATGTGGATGGTATGTTTATGCTTTTATAACGCAAGAGAGCATGAGCATTGATATCTTTGGTTTTGTACTGCCTCCGTTATCTGTCGCTGCTTTAGTTGTGTTGCCAATGATACTTTTGTATATTGCCAGCATGCTTCATATGTCATTTTACGCATTAATGGGTGTTTTAAAACTTCGCAAATATGAAAAAGACCATGAAAAAATGGTGGACTCTATCGTGGATGCTTATCTTGGCAAAGAAAATCGTTCTCACTCTTTTAAAACACAAAAATACCAACTTTTAGGCTCTTTGGTTGACAACGCAACAATTTTCCCAACCACAGAATTTCATGCTGAAGTTGACAATAAAAAAATAAACGATGTTTTAAGCGTGATTAATAGCATTAAAAATGGTGAAGTTGCTGATTTGAGAAGATATGCCCTCATTTCTTCAAATGCTATCATAATTCAAAATGAGAGAAATAGATATAAAAAGGGTATGTTGAGTGCTGAAGATATTCTTAACTCTCCAAATAGATATGATGTAAGTTTATGTAAAGAAGTTTATGCAGATTTTGTTAAAAAAGCACCGTTGCATGCGATTGAAAAACACAAAAGCATGCTTACAAAAGAGGCTCTTTTTGCGATACTTTCCAGAATTAATGCAGATAGTAACACTCTTGTTGTTTCAAATGAGATACTTATTTCTCTATTTAAAGAGATGAAACTAACTTCAAGTGAGTATATTGACGCATCAAGAAAGTTGTCAAGATCAATGCTTCCAGAGCAGAGAATGAAACTCTTTGAATTGCTTAGCAATGAAGATGAAGTAGCTATGGAAGCGTATCTATTTACTCTCTTTGATTTGGAGATGCTAACACCTGCCAAAGAGGTTCTTGATGCTTTTTCTGCTGATGAATATCCACGTTTTAGAGCATATAGCTCACTAAGAGAGTGTGGCAAGTATTTTGATATCAAACTCTTTATATAACGCTATATGAGTAAAAAAAACCTCTCTTTTGAAATGCCTATCTATGTTTTAGCACCGCTTGCGGGCTATACGGATTTGCCGTTTCGAAGTGTTGTGAAAAAATTTGGGGCAGATTTGACTGTGAGTGAAATGCTCAGCTCTAATGCTTTGGTCCATGGCTCATCAAAAACGCTCTCAATGATAGAAAAAAGTCCAAATGAAGATCCATATTCTGTACAGATTGCTGGCTCTGAAGTAGATGTCATCAAGCGTGCAGTAGAGATTCTTAATGAACAAGAGGGCATAGATGTAATTGATCTCAATTGCGGCTGCCCAGTGCCAAAAATAGTAGGACATGGTAGCGGAAGCTCACTTCTCCTAAATCTTCCGCTAATGGGAAGTATCATTAGAACCATGAAAGAGACTTCCAATAAAGAGTTTACAAGCGTCAAGATTCGGCTGGGATTTGAAAAAAAGAACCATATAGATATTGCGAAGGTTGTTGAAGATAGCGGTGCTGATTTTTTGGCAGTGCATGGAAGAACACGTGCAGGAAAGTTTAAGTCAGCTGTTGATTATGATGCTATCAAAGAGATAAAAGCAGCTGTGAAGATTCCCGTGATTGCTAATGGAGATATTGACTCTTATGAAAAAGCAAAATGGGTATTGGAACATACTGGTGCCGATGGTGTGATGATAGGCAGAGGTGCGGTTGGAGCGCCTTGGATTTTTCATCAGCTCAAATCAGGGACAAATGAAATTGATAGAAACGTTAAGCATGCTATAATCCTTGAGCATTTTGATAAGATGATTGAATTTTATGGTTCGTATGGTGTTGTAATGTTTCGAAAACATGTGCATACCTACTCCAAAGGATATAGTGGTGCTTCTGCGTTAAGACAGAGTGTCAACCGTGTGGCAGAACCACAAGAGTGCCGTGCAATGATAGATGATTTTTTTAGGAATAGTGAGACAGTTTGTTAAAGATAAGTAAATCAATTAAGACATTAGATGAGAGTGATATAGGCGATAATCTGCTCCATTATGATTACAATGTAAAGTATTTGCTCTCTTTAATAAAAAAAGGAGTGAGTGATGATGACCAGCATTTTCTAAGCTCTTATCGTTCTTTTGAGGGAGAAGTTTTTGAAAACTTTGTTTATGAAAAACTTCTTATGTATGCCGCTAATAATGATAATATTGAAAAATTTGTTCTTAAAGGGTTTCATCAAGATAAGATAAAATCTCATGCAAATACTCTCTCTATCAGCGAAAAACAGCAGATAGTGTATAGGACAAAAAGCAGGGAGATTAGCGAATTTGACGCTATGTTTATCACAAAAGATAAAGAACTATATTTTGTTGAGATGACACTTGTTAAGTCAGTTCTTAAGCTTAGAAAAAGGCTTAGAAAGAAAAAAGCACTTTTGGAGATTATCTTTCCAAATTATGAGATAAAAGCGCTTATCATACTCAATGAAGGTGCAACTGGTGTGAGACAACTGCCATCATACTGCAATGTATGGCATACAAACGAGTTTTCTGCCAAAGGAGTGCTTGAGTATATTGTTGATACTGATGCGAAAAAACTTCAACCAAAGAAGAGAGTCAAATCAGAAAAGATGATTGAGGCACACTCACTTAAACTTTTTCCTTTTCGATATTACAATACAATTTCATGGATTACAAAAATGCTTAGAAGCCATAAAAAATATGTGCTTGATATCAATTTTTTGATGAGCCAAAAGGTTCAAAGATATCATGATTTGTACAATAAATTTTATATCGGCTATGTTCTTGCTTCAGAGATGCGAGAAGAATTAAATCTTGACAATAGTATCAAAGATGATTGCAAGGTAGTTATTGCACTTGAGAAAAAGCACTCTGAGGAGATAGTGGTCACATACTATCTACAGCAGACACGCAAGATTTTATATCTTTACTCTTATGATGATAACGGCAAGATTGTAAAAGAGAAGAAAGACCCATATGGAATAACCGTGACTGAGGTTTATCATATAGATAAAATGATGGATGAACACTACAATTTAACACTTGAAGATATTGCTACTATTAAAAAACTGTTGGAAGAAAAAACAAACAATCAACTCTCGTAAGAGATAGAAGCTGCTTTTTCTTTATAGATTCTTAGTGATTCTTGATGTTTGTCATCACTGTTTAAAAATTTCTCAAGTTCTTTGTGTCTGTTTTGTAAGATAGAGTTGAAATCATCTTCTGTGGCAGGCTTGTTGTCACTAAATTTATCAAGAAGAATATTGCTCTTTCCCATCATTACAAGATAGCTCTGCTCACCAAAATCAAGCATAACAACGCTATTGTCACTGTTGAGTGCTTTTTGAAATCTGATGGTTACATTTTGCATGTGTTGTGCATTTGGTGTGGATACACTATTTTTGTTTGTTTCACTCTCATTCTCCTTAAAAAGCCAAGAAGATTGTGACTGCTTTGTTTGAGGGGTGGAAACTCTTTTTTTGATAAAGAAGAGGATTATAATACCTAAGATAAGTACAGCGAGAACGATATAGTAGCTCTGTGAAAGGTCATCTCCTTTTTTCGTTGGGAGGGACGCTAGCTCATCAGATGATGCGTCATTATGTTCACTGCCGCTTTGAGATATTGCAGTTGGAGCTGCAAACCGAAGCCTTAAACCATACGCATCAGATGTTTTAGAAGCTTGGAGTACAACAGCTGGCGGAATTTCTGCAACTATCTGCGTGTGGTCGCTCATCGGAGTTATGGCAATGGAACGAATAAATTTGGATGCAAGTTGTTTTACTTTTGAAGATTCTATCGAAGCATTTTCAAGTTTTATTGTAAGGATAGAGCTGGTTGTATTTTGTTTGATAACTCCATCGTAAGGAGTGTCAAAAGTAATCATCACATCAACTCTATCTGTTCTCTCATAGATGTTATAGCTAAGAATCTTTGCGGCATGCAAGAAAAAAGGAACAGCAAGAAGAAGAAAAATTTTTATCACGGTTTCTCCTTTGAGAGGTGGTATAAAACAGCACTGGAGTCTAAGACTTCGTTTATACGGATGGCAAGATTTTTCTCATAAACCATAACCTCGCCTCTGCCTAAAATGCGTCCATTGACGTATGATTCAACGCTCTCTCCTGCAGGTTTTTTTAGGTCAATAATAGAGCCTTTTTTAAGTTGCAGTATCTCGCCCAAAGTTAGCTCAGTTTCGCCTAAGTCAGATGTAAATTCAACTTCCATATCGAGCAATCCTGAATAATCCATCCATGACAGTTCTGTTTCTGGGTCAAAAATATCCTCTTTTGCACCATATGCGTATCTCTTCTTTTTCAATTATATCTCCTTGATAGCGAGAACTATCGCATCATTTTGGATTTTGAGAACCTTTGCTTTATCATACATAATGTCAAATATATCTATCTTTTCAAAGTTTGGTGTAGATATATTAAAAGCAAAATAGGGCGTATTTTCCGCAAGAACCTTTGCGCTTCCTACAATTAAATTGACAGTCTCAAGCATCATATCCACAAGCGTTTGCTCATCACTCTCTTCCTCTTCTAAAAGAAGAGTAGCAACTCTTTGCGCAAAATCAAGCGTTGCTCCAAGATAAACTCTCTGTTTTTTTCCATCAAGCAACTCTATTTCTATAGAAGCAATAACTGTTCTCATTTGTGCCACATCACTTGTGATTTGATACGGTACTCTCATCTGGTGAATACAAAAATTTTCTAAAGCCATTAATAGTATATCTAGCATTTTTAGCCCTTATTTGGGGGATTATACTTTAGCAGACCTCAAAGAAAAATTAAACACTCTTTAACTATAATTGCAAAAAAAGTTTATAGATGATAGAATTGATACTTTTAGGTGTCGGCGTTGGCACACTTTCTGGGTTTTTTGGGATTGGAGGCGGGACTATTCTTGTTCCTCTTCTTTTGTTGCTTGGGCATCAAATCAAAGATGCCATCGGTATTTCTATCGTGCAGATGGTTTTTAGCTCCATTTATGGAAGTTACTTAAATAACAAAAACAGAACTCTTGATATTCCTTTGGTTCTTACTGTCGGGATAGGCGGTTTTTGTGGTGCGATGTCGAGCGGGTTTATCGCTTCTAGTGTGGATGATAGAGTGCTTGAGATTATCTTTTTATCTTTTGCACTCTTTGCGCTCATTCGACTGTTTTTTAAAACTACAGCAGGAGAGGTGCAAAAAAGTGTACATAATGGCATTCTCTTTGCTATCGGCGTAGTTTTGGGAACTGTAAGCATGCTCGTAGGTGTTGGAGGAAGCATTATTCCTGTGCCGATTTTGGTAACTTTCTTGCATGTAGAACTCAAAAAAGCAATCTCAGCAGGACTCTTTTTTGTTATTTTTTCATCTGTAGCAGGTTTGATATCACATTCGCTTAGCAGAGAGATAGATTTTCTAAGCGGAGTAGTTATCAGGATTGCCTCTTTTGTCGGTGTTTATATAGGGATACATCTCAAAGACAGGGTGGATGCAGTGCTGCAAAAAAAACTTTTAGTTGCTTTTTACTTTTTAGTAGTGCTTTATTTGGCGCAAAGAGTAT